>JBAYNL010000080.1:0-5867 GCA_041678805.1 Candidatus Altimarinota bacterium
CTGCTCCAAAAAAACTTTCTGCGCCAGCAACGAAACGCATTAGGCCCGTGGCGTGAAAGTCGCCGTATCCCAAAGTGGTGAAGGTTACGGTGCTAAAATAAAGGGCATCGGTTAATGAAATTGGTGCTGTTGTAGCGCTATGGTATTGTAGACTATTGTTTGCCAAGAAAAGGAAAGCGCAGGCTATTATGACAATAAGTCCTGTTAGAAATACCCTTGTGAAAGATATCCCATATTTACACAAAAGGTCTCCAAAAATATAATTTGCCCATCTGGATGGAGATAATAAACTTGAGATTTTTCTTTTTGCGACCATTTCTCTGTAATGATATTCGTCAGCTATTTCGTGCAAACTGGAATTTTTATACATTTCTTTAATTTGCTTGTATTCAATTGAGGCGAAATGGAAGTTTCCTTCTTTTTCAGATTTTAGAATTTTTCCAAAGGTGGTTTTTTGATTGGCCAAGGTTTTTCCCAAAACGATATCTTTGATGTTTGCATCTACGAAATTACAATTTATTAATTGAGTTTCTTCAAAATTTATTCCTAAACAATCGGATTCTTTGAATGAACAGTCGTTAATTCTGCTGTTTTGAAAATTGGAGTGAGTTAAATCGGAGTTTTCAAAGAAACAATTATGAATTTTGCCGTCTATGAAGTTGCAGTGCCTAAGGGTTGCCCCTTCAAAATGAATATCAGAAAGAATGGCTAGTTCTTCGGCAAATCCGTCGTCTCCATCCTGGATAGGTACTCGAAAATCAAATCCTGAAAGAGAAATTCCTCTCAAATCTATTCCTTGAAAAACTTCTTCGTCGTTGATTCCAGGAAGTCCATGGATCTTTTCTCTAAAAATAATTGGACTTAGGTAACAATGAGTTTCTTTAATAATTTTTATTAATTTTTTACCTCGTATCGTTGTCCATCGATGTTTTAGCTCTGAGAGCTTTTCATTTGTGTATAACATTGGTGTTTTTATGTTTTATTATTATAACACGAAAAACACTATACGGCAATGAGTAAAAATGGTCTTTAGGCAGGGATATTCGCTCGAGGAAGCAAATATGACGATGATTTTAACGGGGGGGGCTAATTTTAATTTAGCCGTCCTATTCAGCTGTTTCGTCTTTTGGCTTCTCTTCTTCGTCTTTTACTTTTACCTCTATTACCGATTGGGTGCTGTAGCCTAACAAATCTACAACTTTTACGGCAATTAGATGAGCAGAATTATTTTTAAAGAATTTAGAAATATTGACTGGGCCAGAATACGGTGCAGTAGAGGTAAAATAGACTTTTTTATCATCTATGTAATATTCTACAACTTTCACTCCGTTTTTGGCATTCAAGGCAATTTCTATTTTTAGAGGTCCTTTTGTTACGGTGGACTGAGCTGCTGGATTGACGATTGTAACTGAAGGAATGTTTTGAGCGGATTCAGCGGTGTGAACGTTGTCGTATTCGGTTGGAGGAAGGCCAAAGCGAATACCGGATGGAATAATTGCGTCAGGATTGTCGGGATCTTGACTAGTCGATGAGTCGTATCTTGAGTAAAAAGCTTTTACTTCATCGTTCCAGTGGAATAGATCGGCTATGTCTTGGTAATTTTGATAAGTAACTTCTTCAACTGCGTCAGGGGGAGTGAATTCTGTTGCCAATAGGCCAGAAACTCTATCAATTTTTACGGTATAGAAGAGATGTTCTGTTTCTGTTGGGACAGAGCTTCCTGCAAAAACTTCTTCTACGATCATGGAAGAAGGAGTGTTTGGGCCTGGAAGGAGGCCAGAAGCTTTGCTTATTTGAATATGTTTAATTCCTTCTGGTTCAGGGAATGGAGTGTTTGGAATTTTTTCAAGAGCCTTGGTCATAATTTTAGTGAAAACAGGTGCTGCGATATTGTATCCATCGGCGTTATATGCCAAACCACTTCCATCCGTGTTTCCCGCCCAGACAACAGTGGCGATATCAGGAGTATATCCGATTGTCCAACAATCGCTTGGAGCAACAGTTTTTCCTCCGGCGGCTTTCTTATTTTCCTTGGTACTTGTTCCTGTTTTTGCGGCATTAGTTTTTCCGGCGACATAAAGACGAGGACCTACTGAGGCTGCTTGGTCAGACAAAATGCTGTTTATTAAGTAGGCAATTTGAGGATCCATTACTTCTTCGAATTCTTTTGGTTTCCATTCTTCAAGAATATCTCCGTTGGCATTTACTACTTTTAAGATACTGGCCATTTCGGGTTTCTTGCCATTATTTGCAAAGGTAGCATAGGCGCTAAGCATTTGAATTGGTGGAATTTCTCCTGCTCCAAGAGCTAGGGGATAGCCATAACTGTGCTTTTTATCTAATGATATAATTCCCAATTTTTCAGCAAAATCGATAATTTGATCTTGTTCTTTTGCCAAGAAATAAGTTTTTATTGCAGGAATATTGCGAGATTTTCCTAGGGCTTGGCGAATGCGGATTTGTCCAAGCCATTTTCCGTCAAAATTTGAAGGTCTATCTCCTCCTAGTTTTGTAGGGACGTCATAGATCACGCTACCAGGGCCGTATCCTTCCATAAAGGCCCGAGCGTAGACAATTGGTTTAAAGGAAGATCCTGGCTGACGTGGACGAAGCAGAACATTTACGTTGCCATCGATCTCTTCGTTGAAATAATCTCTAGAGCCAACCATTGAAAGAATTTCGCCGGTTTTGGTGTTTATGGTCATTGCCGCAATGTTGTTTGAGCCATGACTTTTTGCGCTGATATCTCCTTGGGCGGTTATAACTTGTTCGGCATATTCTTGTAGGTTTGGATCAAGGGTTGTGTAGACTTTCAAACCACCTCTTTCCACAACGTCTTTTCCATATTTATTTTCGAGAATTTGCTTGATGTAAAAAACGAAATGAGGGGCTTTAATCTCTTCGCGATATTCATTAAAAGTGATGTTTTGAAGTTTATTTAAAGCTTCTTGTCTTTGCTCTGCTGTAATTTTTTCTAATTCGAACATTCTTTTTAAAACAAGATCCGTGCGACCTTGAATATAGATTTGCTTAGTGGGAGTTAAATTGACATGTTGTCCTATAAGTCCACGAATATATTCAGGGGTTGCTAAGTCGACTTCTCCATTAATTTTGCGATAAAAAATTTCATCTTCAGTGAATTCTTTTAATAGATGAGAATATTTATTTTCTCCGTATGGATTGTATTTGCTTGGAGCTTGAGGGAGTGCTGCTAAAACTGAACTTTCTGCTAGGTCGAGGTCTTTAGCTTCTTTTCCAAAATAAATCTCAGCAGCCTTTTCACAACCGAAAGCGTTATTGCCGTAAGGAATGCGATTTAAGTATAGTTCCAAAATCTCTTCTTTAGAAAAGGCTCTTTCTAATCTTACTGAAAGGATTAATTCTTTTGCTTTTCTAATGTAACTTCTTTCTGGTGAGAGGAAGGTGTTTTTGACATACTGTTGTGTAATTGTAGATCCTCCACGAGCTGTTCCAATGCCGAAAACTTCATGAAGAGCTACTTTTCCTAAAGCTAAAATATCGAATCCTTTGTGTTCCCAAAAAGTGTCATCTTCGATTGCAACAGTAGCGTCGGTTAAATATTTTGAGATTTTATCATAAGAAATAAATTCACGATTTTCGTCACCATGTACTGTGTATAAAAGGCCACCATCTTTATCAAAAATTTCAGTGGATTGAGCAGCGGTGATATTTTCCAGATCAGTTACGTCTGGAAGGCCGATTGAGATTATAGAGATAAGACTTGCTCCGGCGATAATTCCGAATAGAAATAAGCCAACTACGATAACAATTCCCCAGCGGTAAATTTTTTCAAATAATTTAGAATTTTTTTCTGGTAAAAATTTTCTGATGTGTCTTACAAACATATTGATTGATTAAATTGCGTGGCAAATGATACCCAAATTTTGGTAAATGGTAAAGTATTGCAAGGTATAGCTAAATTATTCATCAGCCCCTTCGGTCAATTTTTTTGTGTAGAGTGCGATGGCACATTGTTTTCCAAAGTTTTCCAAAAAGTCTGTTTCAATGAATCTGAATTTGGATGGATCAGTGGAATAGAGGCTGATCGTCCCTATGATTTTGTTTGGAAGGAGGAGTGGGATAAGGATAAGAGTTGTGAATTTGTGCGCTTTTAATAATTTAATTCCTTTATGTTTTCGAGATGATTGAATGTTGTCTATCAGGAGTGGGCGACCGGTTTTTATGGCTTCTTCGCCCAGGCTGGTTTTGAGTGGAACTTGATTTTTGGTTAACCATTTTTGGCTGACGCCGATACAGGCGCTTAATTTTAGGACATTTTTTTGAGAATCATATAGGCGAAGGATGGTTCCGTCGCATTTTGTAAGTAGGCATATTGCGCTGACAATTAAATTTGATAAGCCAGTTAATGATCCTGCAGAGGCAGCTGTATTGGAAATTTCATATAAATAATCAATTTGACGTTTTTGGATGCCGAGTTCTTTGTAGGCGTCTTGAATTGCTTCAAATCTTTTTTGAAGTTCGACATTGGTTTTTTTCTCTAGAGAGATATCTCTGTAGATTAATAAATATCCAATGAATTTTCCTTTTTCGTCTGTTACCTTAGTGATTGAAATGCTTACTTCGATGATATCTCCATTTTTTGAGAGGCCATTGGTTTCAACATTTCGGAGAAATTTTTTATGATCAATTTCGTCAAAAATATTTTTTTGTTCCTCTATTTTGTCTGGAGGCACAATGATGGTGATAGGTTTTCTTAAAACTTCATCTTCGTTATATCCAAAAGTCTTGGAAGCACCGGAATTCCAGATGGTAATTTTTAGATTTTTATTAAGAACAACGATCGCTTCAATAGAATTTTTGATTACCTGTTGAGTTAATTGATCGCGTTGTGCTAGTTTTTTAAGCTGAGTGAGATTTGTGAAAATTCCCATGGTTCCTCCGGTATTAGTGGGAGCTCCACTGATTAATAAAGGGATTTTCTTGCCACTTTTGGAGAGCATATTGGCTTCGTATTGAGAAGAAATTCCGAGCGAACGAAGCTTGTGATGTTCTTCAATGATTTTTTTCCCTTCTTCATCAAAAAAGAAAGTACAATATTTGCCGAGGCATTCTTTTAATGAATATTCCGATGTTTTTTCAAAAATAGGGTTAACATAAAGAGTTTTATGGTCTTTATCTCCAATCCAAAAGCATTCATTCATGGTTTTGGCGATATTGATCGACTGGACGGCGTCTTTGAGAATTCTATCGTCTACGGTTAAAATTTTTTTACCAGTTTTCATGGTCATAAAATTCAGATAAAGATGGCTTTTCCCTGCTTTCATTCTCGTCTAATTAAGAGAATTGTCAACAAGAATGGGGAAAGTTGAGTTAAGATGGCTGTGGTGATTTTAAGAGAGAGGTACTGGTTGTTGACAAAACTCTGTTTATTTGACATAATTTGCCTCCCTTGGAAAGGGATTGATATATTAATGCTTTATTATGGCAGAAGTAGGAGATAGGCCACAAAAAGGTGATGAGGATGGTGACGATTTGGAGGTGCATGAACATGATGCGGAAAGGCCAAAAACTCATGGGGTTTTGGGTGTAGGAGAATCTGGAAGTGAGGAGTTGGATGAAAATATTGTAGCGGTTAGGGATATAGTCGAAAGGATGGCAGTGGAAGAATCTTCTGGGAGCGTTTTTACTCCTATGGAAGGCTCTATTGATGGAGTGGAAGGGCCGAGTTCTGCTGATATTATTTTGGATGGCTTTACGGGATTTGAGGTGGGGGGAAAAACGCTGGAGCAATGGATTGCGATAGCGGAAGAATTTTATGACAAAGAAGCGATTCCTCATAGTGAGGCATTGGGTAGTTTGCAATCGATTTTGAAAAGTGCTTATCC
>JBAYNL010000081.1:0-5831 GCA_041678805.1 Candidatus Altimarinota bacterium
AATAATTCAATACGTATTAGCAACAGAACTTGCCAATATAGATAACTCTAGAACAAAGGCGGAATGGCTTGAGCAGGCCTTTGAATATGAGGAGACAACTCAAGACAGAAGACAAAAAATTGTCGAGGCAATGGACACTCTGGAAAACATGCCAGAAATTATCATGATGAATCCAGAGGTTAGCTTGCAAGATCTTTTAAATGACAGCAATATAGGGGGAAAAATTAAAACAGGTCTGTCAAAATGCAGTTACGATTTTTATGAACAAACAAAAGTTTCTGGATCGGAATACTCATATGATTCATGGACAGAACCTGGGATTATTGGTGTTGGCGGAAATCTTGTGGACAAGGATCCTGAAACTATGGAAGAACTGCAAGCTCAGTACAATATATTAATCACGGTTCTAAGACGGAATAAAGACTATAATGCAGCTCAAAGAATAATGGAGGATGATGTTTTAGGAAAATATTTTGCAGAAAAAGTTAAGGAAATTACAGAAGAAAAACAACTTGAGATTAATACTGAGGCCTCAAACGAAGCTTCCAAGTTAGTCCAAAAGTATCGAGCGCAATGGTCAAAAGAAATTCATGAAAAATTTGATAAAGGAGAACTTGTTCTCGAAGATCCCAGCTCTGGAATACAGGGAGAACGTGAATACATTACCAATTTCGCCGCGGGACAGGAAGAAGCTATGCGAGAAGAAATATATGATCATAAATTAAAATCAGAGGCTGGAAAAATACTTTACGCTTCACAAAGTTTTAAAGGAACAAATGCTCAGTTATGGGATCAATACAACGACATGCTTAATCCGGCAGGCGAATTTTTTAATTTAAAAGATACAACCTGGGATACAATCATCGAAGAAGTGGCGATCAATGCTCCCTTAATTATTCTTTCAGGAGGAATTGCTTCTGTGGCTAGGGCAGGGATATCACTTGGGGCTAGGGCAATATTATCAAGTGCTCGGTTTGCAAGCATTGGATTAAAAGCGGCAAGAGTAGGAATGGTAGTTCAAGGTGGGGTTAGAGGTGGCAGAATATTGTATGGAGCTGGAAGAGCGGCAAGAGGGCTAGAATTTGCAGGAAAAGCGATAGGATTGGTAGCAGAAGGAACCGCTTTTGAAATAGTCCATGAGGGACTGCAAGGAAGATGGTTATTTAACAAAGACAATGATTATCTTAAAAAGATTTTCTGGGCATGCGCCACTTTGGGAACATTCCATTGGGTCAAAGGAAAGGCTGCAGGATTAAATTCCAGTCTAGATCAAGCCATTGTAAAGATAGCAGTAAAAGAGCCAACACTTGCGAAAAACTTAAGACACTTAGTTGTTACTGGCTCTTCAGAAGTAGCGACAATGATGACTCTTGGATATATCCAACACCATATGGAAGGAGGAACCTGGAAAGATTACGATGTGTCTGATAACTTTTTCCGCGCACTATTATCAGTAGGAGCATTGAACATAGCAGGAAGGGGCTCTACTCTGGTTATTAGCGCAGGAGGAAAAACTTTAACTTCATTTGCAAGGGTGGGCAAAGAACAACGCGCTAGTAAACAGATTGAAGCAAAAGTGGAAGAATATACCCAATTAGAAGAATCTCTCGGAACAGAAATGCAGCGTCTAAATACCGAAAATATTATCTTCGAGAAATTACCGAAAAGACTGAGGACAGCAAAAGCGAAAGAAGAAAAACGCGTTAGAGATGCCAGAATACAGGAAATTCAACAGGAATTAGTTCGAGTGAAAGCGGAAAGAGCACCATTTGATCAACAGGCTACAGCCTTAAGAGCAAAACAAGCTTCTAGAGAACAAACCAGGGAAGCCAAAGCGGCTAGAGAAACGGCAAAACTAGAGATCTTCATAGAAAGACAACAAGGATACTTCTCTGAAGCCATTACTTTAGAAGCCCCAGTATTAAGAGTGATCGGACCAGCACAAAGACTTTTCAGAAGATTAAAGGATTCAGAAGCAGCGAAGGATTCTATTTCTGACAAAAAAATTGAGCAGGCAAGAGTAATTGTCTCTAAAATGGAGGCAGCAATTAAGACTATGCCAGAATCTCCAGCCAAAGCATTAATTGTGAGCAGAATAGAAAACAATAAAAGGGTACTAAGAAGTAGGGAGATCCTTTCGCAGGTAAACGTAAAAGCGGCCGTAAAAGCCATGGAATCCAATGATGTAGAAAAACTGACCGCTATTGAATCTCAGTACAAGGAAGCTGAGGTAGAATTACAGGGACTTGCTGATCATGCGACTGAAGGCAGTAAGCTTGAAGTTCAAAAAGTACAAGAAATAATCACCAGTAGAAAACAGGCAATTAGTGAAAAAATTGCAGCAGTTAAATCTGAAGCCTCAAAAGGTGAAGGGAAAAAAGTCGTCGAAGACAAGCAAGAAGGACGAGTTGAAACACAGGATTGGCTTGCACACCGTCTACTAGTAAGCGGACAACTAAAATCTTTACAAGTTGGAGATGTAATAGTTTCTAAGTCAGGAAATAGAAGATTAGTTTTGGAAAAAACAGATAAAAAATTAGTTATTTTGAAAACAGAGGTGGGAGGAAGAGAAGAAATCGAATATTCTTCTCCTGATGGCCACAGATTAGATCCATCAATGCTCGAAGGAGTGACCAAAGCGACATCTGAAACAATAACAAGCGCAGGAGAAGCCGTAGCTAGACACGCCGAAAAAATTGCTACTGAAGAAGGATTCTATAATGAACAAGAAAGAATTAGGGTAGAAGCTAAAGAAGCAAGGGCTCAAGAAGCTCAACAATGGGAATTAAAAAAGGCTGAAGAAATTGAAAAGGCGCAAAGATTAACCACTTTAAAAGAAGGAGAAGTAGTGGTTTCTAAGTCTGGAGATAAAAGGCTAGTTTTAAAAGTAACTCCAACAGAAATAGCAGTTTTAAAAATAAACAAAGAAGGAGGAAAAGAAGGAATTGAAGTTTTTGAAAGGGATAAAGGTGGATTTGAGTTGGCAGCGGTTGATAAGGTTGAAACCGCCAGTACCGAAACTATAGCTCAAGCTAAATCCGCCAGGACGGAATTCAAAGAAGAAATGGATTTAGTTGGAGTAGAGTTCTTAACTCCTGAGCAATTGACTGTATTCCAAAGACAACAACAAAAAATTCTTCAAGAAAGAAGCACCCTTAGCGAACAGGAATTTCAAGCCTCATTTAAAGACAAAAAGGCCTCGTTAAGACAAGGAAATGTTGGAGATTGCTATTTAGTGGCGGGGTTGAATAGTTTAAGAAGATCTCCGTTCTTCGAAACGATTGTTAGATTATCAGTTAAACCAACAACTCAAGGAGGACAAAGTGGCTGGGAGGTAAAAATTCCTCTCGGTGATGTAAATGGAGAAACAGTTTTCGTCGCAAAATCAGAGTTAGGAAGTCATCCAAATCCAAATGTCGGAAAGCCGGATCGTCATGGCAAAATAGATGACAGAAAAGTTCTAACTTCAATGAGCGGACCAGAGGGTCTCCAAATTCTTGAAGCTGCATTCGTGAAATCTAAGACGGGAATTCTAAATAGAGCACTGGTAGAAGGAGGATTTGGACATCAGGCCCTTCAACACCTAATTGGAGCGAAAAGTTTTGAAAAAGAAAGGGTAAGTGCTAGCGATCAGAGCCCCGAACATCTAAGAGAAAATCGTACTTCCTTGGGATATGGACTAAGCAGTCCGTTCAAAACCGGCTCTGAATTTGCCAGACAAAAAGCAAGAGAGTTCCTTGATAAATTTGATAATACAAATGATATCGCCACAGTAAATACTCCTCCTCATGAAAAAGGACACAATGCCGCCTTCAAGATTGGAGGACAAGAATTTTATTTTTCTCATGCATATTCTTTAATAGCTGTAAATAAAGGGGCAGGAACTGTAACGGTTGTAAACCCTCACAATACCAATGTGAAAATAGAACTTACTTATGATCAATTTATGGAGACATTTGCTCAGGTTTCATCAGTAAGAGTTAATTTCAGAAAGTTAATGCAGCAATTTAAAGAGCATGATCGAAAGGCAGCATAAATTATTTTAGATATGGCCCAAAAAGAAGAAATCCTAGGTGAAACAAACGTAGATCCAGTGGCAATAGCTAGTAGATATCAAACCTTTATAAAGGGAGCTGTTAGCAGTGTTTATAGATTAACGGCTGGGAGTTTACAGATGGACCCAGGTGAAGCGTTTTTAGATGCAGATGTCCCCAATGCGGTCTTCTGTTATGTCTATGATGAGACAGGAGCATCTTATGGAGTCACCGTCGAATTATCAGAAGATGGTTCTCCCGTAAGATACAGATGCCAGAAAATAGAATAGCCGCAAAATAAAAAAGATCTCTACATTATCACCGCATTTTTCTTTTTACTTTGTTTTATCCTATCAATAAATAAAACTGCATTCAAATGATCAGTCTCGTGTTGCACCACTCTCGCATTCAACTCCGCAAGTTTCAAAACGTATTTTTCTCCATCTATATCAGTAAATGCCACTACGATATTTTTATACCTCTCCACCTTCCCATACGTTCCTGGTAAACTCAAACACCCTTCTTCGGCCACTTCGGTTTCATCTCCATGAGATAGTATTTCTGGATTAATCATGATAGTAACGCTAGCATTTTTCGATCCATAATTCATCGTTACTGCAATCATGCGAATGTTCTCCCCTACTTGTGGCGCAGCAAGTCCTAGTCCATCAAGTTTTATCATGGTCTCCCTCATTTCCTTCGCAAATTTTTTCAAAACAGCATCGAATTTTTTGACAGGAACAGATGCTGTTCGTAGCATCGGATTATTTTCACCTATTTGTATTGTTAATAATTTTGCCATAATTATTTTTTAACTTTTTTCAATTCTGCTTCGATAAATCCATCCAGTTCTCCATCAAAAACTGCCTCCGGATTATGCTCTTCATAATCAGTCCTATGATCTTTTACCATTTTATATGGATGAATTACATATGAACGAATTTGGCTTCCCCAGGTCACTTCCCTCTTTTCAGCCCGTAGCTCCCCTATTTCGCGAGCTTGTTGCTTTTCCATTAAATCACTCAACTTAGCATATAAGACTTTCATCGCATGTTCTTTATTTTGCAACTGGCTTCTTTCATTTTGGCAGTTCACTACAATGCCCGTTGGGAGATGGGTAATTCTAATTGCAGAATCAGTTTTATTTACACTTTGTCCGCCAGGTCCTCCGGATCTAAAGGTGTCAATTCTCAAATCATCTGAGTTAATTTCTACCTCCTGTGATTTATCAATTTCCGGCAAAACTTCCACTAAAGCAAAAGAAGTTTCTCTCGTATTTCCAGAATTAAAAGGAGACAATCGAACAAGTCTATGCACCCCACTTTCTCCTTTTAAATATCCATAAGCAAACTGTCCTTTAATAGTCACTGTACAGCTTTTTATCCCCGCTTCTTCTCCATCCGATTTTTCCAGAACCAAACTTTCAAATTCCATTCTTTCTGCGTATCTCAAATACATTCGTAATAATATTCCAGCAAAATCTTGGGCGTCAGTTCCGCCGGTTCCGGCATGTACTGTCAAAATCACATTATTTTCATCATATTTTCCGCTCAAAAATGTCGAGATTTCCAGCTTTTTCCATCTCGCCTCAAGAGCTAAAACCATATTAGTAAATTCTTCTGCTGCTTTCGGATCATTTTCCGGATGAATTTCTGGCATCAAACTTAGCAATTCATCGGCCTCCGCTCTCATTCCCTCCCAAGTTTCAATTAGCTTCGTCAAATGAGCAGCTTTTTGAGTTAATTCCTGAGCATTTTCACGATTATCCCACAAATCTGGACTCATTAATTCCTCATT
>JBAYNL010000082.1:0-5810 GCA_041678805.1 Candidatus Altimarinota bacterium
AAAACAAAGAGATAGAGCTCAAAAAACAGCTTTAGCTAATAGATTAAGACCATTTATAGAAGAAGCAAAAACAAGAAGGCTTTCATGGGCTAATAGATTTGACACTCACCTTGAAATCCCGGAAGCACCACGTGTTGAATTTGCTGAAGGAAAATTTAAATTATTTTCAAACCTCGCCCTACTTGGAGAATTAGAAAAAATTCTCGGACAAAATGTGGTTAGAGACACATTAAGTACAAGATTAAGATTTCGCCCACTCGAAGTAGAAGATAGATGGCAAAGAGTAAGAGATGACGGCCTAACAAGCTACGACTTAGACGAAGAAAGCCCCGCTCAAAGATTAGAAAAAGAACAAAGAGATAGAGCTCAAAAAACAGCTTTAGCAAATAAATTAAAACCATTTATAGAGGAAGCAAAAACAAGAAGACTTTCATGGGCTAATAGATTTGACACTCACCTTGAAATCCCGGAAGCACCACGTGTTGAATTTGCCGAAGGGAAATTCAGCTCACTATCCAACCAAGATTTATTAGATAAAGTAATTGAAATTATAGGGGCCGGAAGAACGACTAGAATGCTTTCAGCTAGTCGCCTTTTAAGATTATATGCCCGCCCTGAGCTAGAAATCACAGAAGAAGAAGCCTCAAAAATAATGCCTTTTTTAACTGAATCAAATAGAAGACATTTATCATGGGGAACAAGAATTGAAAGATTTATGCCAACGTCAGAAATTTCACGCGTACATCCTAAAATAGAAGAACCGGAAAAAGAAGACGTTTTAGAAAATCCACAAATAACCGCCCTAGAAGCTAAGTTAAAAACTACATATGGAATAAAGATTAAATATGGGAAAGCTCCATCTATAAAAGAATATACAGCCACCAAACCAACAAATCCGGAATTAATCAAAGATGAATTAACAAATTTTTTAAACCTTTTAAAAAAATACCCTCCAAATATTCGAAAACGCTTTCAAAACATCACAGTTTATCTTGCTATAGACTTGAAAAGAAAAGGAAAAGCAACAGGAGGCGTCGCATCATCAAGTGACTCGATTATAATCATTGATTTATCAGACGGTATCGAATGGGCATTAGATCACGAATTTTTTCATATTCTCGACGGCACTGACGGACTAGAAAATGACAATCCAACTTGGGCAAAAACAAATCCTCACGGTATGGCCGACTATGTTTTTAAAAATGGCGAAGAGGCCATAGCGGCCGGACATGGAACTGACGATATAACCCCTCCGGAAGGATTCGCCCGCACATACGGGAAAAAAGGCGGCCCAGATGAAGATCAAGCAACAGGCGGACAATCTTTATTAAATCCGGTAGCAGCAAGTTCAACTATGCGAACAGCAAAAACAGATCGCGTTTTACGAAATAAAATCGAAATAATAACAGGATGTTTATTTGATCCGGCAGAAGGAAGATTCACCCGCCAACTCACAAGAGCAGAATATCAAGCGAGATCAAAATTTCAAGATTTTCAATATTTCGCAAAATGGTCCAGAACCAAAGCTGGAACATTAACAATGGATCCCTCATTTTGGAACGCAATAGCATCCGGCAGCCCTAAACAATTTGAGTAAATCAACATATCACAAAACTTCAACGCTAGACCTTTAATCAAAATATGACCTCATAAATCCCTTCATCGGACCATGACGTAGCCATATTTCATCCAATCCAGCCATATCAATTATCAATCCAACAATCAGGATTGTCACAACAAATCCAACAATTATCATCCAAGGTTGTCTTTTGTAAGCAAATTCATGCTTACGAAGAAGCCATAAACCTATCACCAAAGAAAAAATGGCAAATATTGGTGCCCACCAAGGAAAACTAGAAATCAATTGTTCCAGACGAAATGACCCCATAGGCCCATGAGCCCGCAACATAAATTTAGTTAAGCTTACAAAAAACAAAGCAACGATAATCGAAGCCGCCAATCCACTCATCGCAAGTACCGACCCAAGAATATAATATAATCTCGATCGCATTTTTATTTCGCCATGATGGATTTTCCCCATAACAGCGCCAGTGATGTTTTTTAATTCTTTTGACATATATTTCTCATTAATATTTTTGCTCGATTAATACGAATAGCAACCGTACCCATTGGTATTTGTAATATATCGCTTATTTCCTCATATGATTTTTCTTCAATAAAATAAAGAGCAAGAGATTCAGAATATAACAATGGAATTTTCCCCAAACATTTACTTACTTTAGCTGCAGTTTCTTTCTGCTTAAAATCATCTTCAAGATCTTCATCACTTCGAAAATCAACATTATCTGGAAGAGGAATCTCTTTAGAATATTTTTTTACACTATTCATCGCTTCATTGTGAACAATTCGATAAATCCAACTAGAAAATTTCTTCTTAACATCAAAACTTTTCAAACTAATAAATGCCTTAATAAAAGACTCCTGCAGAACATCAACCGCCATATCTTCATCCCTAGTGATATTTGCAGCATATCTCAAAAGCTTATCCTGATATCTTTCCATAATCACGACATAAAACTCCTGATCAACAGATCGAACTTTCTCAACTATTTCTTCATCCGTAAATTTCTCATTGTTTATCATGCAAGACATATTACATAAAATTCGCTCTATATACACTAAATTCCGACTATAATCGGAATTTAGTGTATCCAAAACCTTCACCCGTTAACGATTCATCCCTCTCCCCAAACCCATTCCGCCTGCCGTTTTACCAGAACCATTACACAATCCCAGCCCAAGTTCTTGACGAATTTTCTGTGCCTCAACAGTTTTTCCCTGCTCTGCTAATTCATGAGCTTCAGCAAATTTTGCAAAATTACTTTCATTCACAACTTGCGTAACTCTCCCTCGTCCCTGCATAAGATCTTTCCAAGCACTATAATCTCCCTTCTCAAACGCCTGAGTCATAGCCTCATGACGTTCTGCGGTATAATTCGGACCTTTGACATTTGGATCGCCTTGATAAGCAAACACTGCTCCAGTAGATAATGCTACCGTACCTAGAACCAAAACTGCTGCCCCCAAACCTAACATTGTTTTTTTCATATTACTTTCTTGTTAATAAAATTGATTAATTAGATTGATCGATCTTTCTGCACCTAATACAAAACAGGAAAGATTTTTCTTTCATAATTAATCCAATTCAAAAGAAACTCCTTCTGAGAGAAAGCAGCTTTTCATACAACTGGCAATGCTAATCTTCAATGACTAGCTACTCGGGTCTAGTACCCTTTTTTCAGTCGATTACTTTTCACAACCGACTCTTTTTCGATGACACTTCTTCCCAATTCTTTTTCGACTTCTTCTCGTGCCCTTCCCGCAGCTCCGCCCCCACGTTTTGCTACTTGTTTATTCTCAGACATATCTTTTGGCTTCTCTTTATGTGAAATTTCCGTGGTCACTTTTTCTCCCAACATTGTAAAAATCAGTTCAAAATCGGTCATATTATCACGCAAATTTGCCTTTGACTTAGTCGGAATATTTTTAAATTTTCTGTATTCAGATGGCGTCATCCCAAAAGTGGCTTTGGAAATTTCCGCAGTCAAAATCGCAAAGTCTTTTGGATTTTCAACTCCTCTTTCTTTCCATTCGTCAGTTAAATTCAGTCTAATTGCAATCCCTCGCAAACGTTTATCAATCCAATCCTTTGGATATCCTTTTTGTTCATAAATCTCTTTCATTCGCTCCTGCGCCAATTCGGGATTTTCGATCTCGTCCAATCTTTCCTTTCCCAACTGTGCCAGCCACATCTTGAAAGGCTCGGCTTTCTTGGAAGGCATTGACTGAATAAGCCTAAAAGCGTTCTTGGTGTTTACACAATCCGTTAAGTATTTTTTACCGTCCGCACTTTCGAGTTTCAGTTGTAAACAAATTGTTAACAACTGAGATTCCCGACTTTTCAACACACCCCAATATTGACGAGGACTTGGACTCTCCGTCAAAGCTTCAACCATATCTACCACCGAATAGAACCATTCTTTTTGATGCCAAATCCGTCTAATCTTCTTTGATTCAAAGATAACCAATTTTTGATACTCGTTTTTCATACCACAATTATAGGTGAGTGGATACTCACCGTCAATCATTTCCAGTTGCATCACTCAAAATTATATATTCGAAAAACCAAACAACCTTAGGTTCTCAGCTTCTCGCCTAGGGTTAGAATCTTTCTCTGGCTGGCTACTCGGATCTAGTCCCCTTTCTGAATTTTAAGGTTAGAATTATTTTTCCGCCTTTTTATACTGCGACATCCCAAGAATATTCCCTTCAGAATCCTTAAACCAAGCCAAGAAACCCATCTTACCATTTTCCCCTAATGGAGTTTTACCACGTACCACCTCACCACCATTTTCAACAATTTTACTTAAAGCCAAATCAATATCTTCAACATCAACATAAAACATCGGATATGGCATACTTGGATCACGCTTGCTGGAACCACCATTTATAAAACCAGCCTCCGTTGGTTGCATTTTTTCATCAACCGGTCCGGTCTGCCAACTAGTATAACCAAATTGCTCCCACTCAAACGGTTTCCAATCAAAGACGTTTTGATAAAAAGATTTTGCTCGCTCCTTATCGTCCCATGGAAATTCAAAATGTGTGACTTTGTTCATAATATAATTGTTATTTTTGACTGGAACCGAACTTAATATACCTTTCGACGTGAAATGAGACAAATAGGACTGTAAAAAATACATACCCCATAAGTCAAATCATGCCCTCATTGGCTAAAGACGTTGACAAATAACAAAAAGTATTTAAAATAGCCGTCTCGTATTAACAAATATTATGGAAAAACTCGGACAAAACTACATTATAACAGGTTACAAACCTGATGTGACACAGGACTTCCTTGACCGCCTCGGCCCTCATCACAGAGAAGGAATAGGAGGCATAAAACTAACTACACATTGCGCAGAAAATGCCCAATCAGAATGGGCTAAACACCAAGGTATATGCAGCGTTCGGAATGTTCCCTTTTACGTAGGGGGTGGCCTGATGGACCAAGCAATAAAAGACGGAACACCCTACGACCTAGTAAAAAAACTACATGCTGCCGAAATAGATACCATCGAAATATCAAATCCTGAGGACGTAGATCCCCAAGAATTCTTAAAAATTGCGAAAAGAATAAGGCAAGATTTTAATAGAGTCCTAGTGGAAATAGGAAAAAAGGATTATCAGGAATATCCCTTACATTGGTGGATGAGACGTCTTTTAAATGCGGAAGAAACCGGGGCAGATGCCATAGTCCTAGAAGGGGCAGGCTCTGGAAGAGTTGGAATCTATCACATCGATGGCTCACCTCGTCATAGATTAGTAGAATCAATCGCAGAAATCACAGAAACCCCAATAATTATTGAAGCTCCATATAAATCCCAACAAGATCTTTGGATTGAAAAATTTGGACCAAATATCCCTTTAGGGAACATCCTTTTAAACACTCAAGCCGTTCAAGATGTATCTGTATCAAGAGAAAGGGAAGCCATAAGACGAAAAACCACGGCTATGAATTGTTAGAAATCTTACACCAAAAAACTATAATATCGCAGCTGACTGGCTAAGAGGGTCTAGTACCCTTTGGATTGTATCATATAACTAATTGACCAAACTCTTCAATGTGTCTATCTAAAATTATATCTGAATATCTGAACGGACGGCGCAATACTAAACCTTCCATACTTGTGCAACGACTTAAAGCAACATAGCTTTGACCATGAGCAAAACTACCACGGCCAAGATCAATAATCACTTTTTCGAATGTTTTCCCCTGGCTTTTATGA
>JBAYNL010000083.1:0-5801 GCA_041678805.1 Candidatus Altimarinota bacterium
ATCAAAGTAATCCATTTAGACCATGCTTAAATATTTAGCCCAAATTTGGAATTCCAAAGATTTAAGGAATAAGATTTTATTCAGTATTGGAATCCTTGTTCTATACAGATTAATAGCCCACATTCCAGTTCCAGGAGTAGATATTTCTGGGCTAAAAGCTCTTTCATCTAGAAATGAGTTATTACAAATGTTTAGCATGCTTACTGGAGGATCAGCAGAAAACTTCTCCATCGTTTTGATGGGAATTTCTCCATATATTAATGCTTCTGTTATCATCCAACTTTTAACTGTTATCGTTCCAAAATTGGAAAGTCTCTCAAAAGAAGGAGAACAAGGTAGAAAAAAAATCAACTCATATACTAGATGGTTAACCCTTCCATTAGCATTTTTGCAATCATATGGAATGATCATATTATTAAATTCTCAATCTCAAACAGCTATCATCACTGACACTCAGAATCTCGCTACGATACTTCCAATCATGATTACCCTATCAGCTGGTACTTTACTTTTGGTATGGCTAGGAGAACAAATTTCAGAAAGAGGAATTGGAAATGGAATCTCTTTATTGATCTTCGCAAGTATCATCTCAGGAATTCCAGAGATGGTTGGTAAAGGATTATTCTTAGCACAAGAAGATCAAGAGAAATTAATTCCATTTACTATAACCGTACTTCTTACTATCGGCCTTATCACCATAGTTATCCTTGTTACTGAAGCCCAAAGGAAAATCCCTTTAACTTATGCCGGAAGTGGAGCAAGATCAAAAACTCAACAAGCTTTCCTTCCAATCAAAATAAACCAAGCAGGAATGATCCCAATCATCTTTGCGGTAGCCCTTATCAGCTTCCCAAGCATTATTGGACAATTCCTGACAAACGCTAAATCTTTATGGCTAAGAGATTTCGGAGTAACTCTTACCAGTCTATTCCAGCCAGGTACAACTCTCTATTTAACAGCCTATTTCCTCTTTGTAGTAGCGTTCACATTCTTCTACGTTTCCATCACCTTTAATCCAGTTCAAGTCGCTGAGAACATTCAAAAACGTGGAGGATATATCCCTGGCATCAGACCAGGAACTCAAACTTCTGATTACCTAGCAGGTGTTTCCAACAAACTAACTTTATTCGGAGCATTCTTCCTAGGAGCCATTGCTTTACTCCCTATCTTCCTCCAATTCGTTTTCTCTACCTCGGCTCTAGGTTCTGTTCCTCTACTTATCTCCGGAGCTGGTATCATCATTATCGTTGGTGTAGTTCTAGATTTGATTCGTCAAGTCAACGCCCAATTGGTAATGCACGATTACAACAAATTCTACTAGGATAGACTGACAAGCCCCCCACGTTCAGACTTGCAATATTTCACTCAGCTCTTTAGAATCCTTTTGCAAATATTTATTTAACATTAAATATATGGATTTGATTCTATTCGGAATGCAAGGCGCCGGAAAAGGAACTGTGGGAAAAGAACTTGCCGCAAGATACAATTTGAAAGCTTTTGAAATGGGTGGAGAACTCCGAAAACTTTCACAAGAATCATCAGAACTCGGACAAAAAATAAAAGGCATCATTGAATCTGGAAAACTAGTTGGAGATGATGTTGTAATGGAAATTGTTGAAAATTTTATTAAAGGATTAGGAGAAGGAACAAATGTTCTCTTTGATGGAATTCCAAGAAAAGTAGACCAAGCTAAAATGCTAAAAGAGATATTGGCAAAATTTGATCGCAAATTTACCGCAGTATTAGTAGATATTAAAAAAGAAACAGCGTTAAAACGATTAACCACTAGAAGAGTTTGTGAGAAATGTAAGGAAGTATATCCAGAAGCATACAAAGAGCTCACCTGCGCAAAAGAAGGATGCGGAGGAACACTTGTGGTACGCGCTGATGACAATACTGCCGCAATTGAAACTCGTTTAAATACATATGAAACAGAAACTGTTCCAGCAATTGAAATGTTTGGAGATAATTTAATTAAAATAAACGGCGAACCCGCAATTGAAGAAGTAAGAAATGATTCTTTCCAAAAATTAGATCCCATAATGAAAACTGCTTAGTAACCTAGACACAATGGCAATCATCATAAAAACACCGGAAGAAATAGAACTCATGCGTCAAAGCGGAAAAATTTTAGCGAAAGTACTAGAAGAAGTTTGTAAATTAGCTAAACCTGGAATTTCCACTTTAGAACTAGATCAATTTGCTGAAAAATTTATTATCGAGCATGGTGGACTCCCCTCTTTCAAAGGATATCATGGATTTCCCGGAACTATTTGCGCATCCATTAATGAAGAAATCGTTCATGGTATACCAAAAAAAAATCACTTACTAAAAGAAGGAGATCTCTTAACTATAGACTGTGGAGTAACTTTTGAAGAAATGATTACCGACGCCGCCAGATCCATCACCATCGGAAAAGCTTCAGCCGAAAAAGAGAAATTAATAAAAACAGCTTATCAAGCATTATCAAAAGCAATCGATGTTGTAAAGCCAGGTATCCACATTGGAAAGATTAGTCGAACTATTCAAGATGTCATAGAGAAGGCTGGATTTCATGTTATTAGAGATCTAACAGGACACGGTGTCGGCAAATTTTTACATGAATCTCCGACTATCCTAAACTATTATGATGGCAGTCCTGGGCCAGTTATTACACCAGGAATGACTCTCGCAATTGAACCAATTTTTTCAGCAGGAACTAGTCGCCTACGCACCCTATCCGATAAGTGGACTCTAGTAACAATAGACAATTCTTGTGCAGTACAAGCCGAAAACACGATTGTAGTAACAGACTCGGGATGCGAAATACTGACAATTTAGACGACTCGTCAAGTTCTTTTCTAAATTCACTTGCATAAGAGTTTTAGGTAATGTAAAATCCAACCGCTTTTTTGGAGTAAAATCATTAAAAAAAAGGCGTCTTCATGCCAAAAGAAGATACCATCGAAATCAAAGGAGTAGTTCTAGAACCTCTGCCAAACACAGAATTTAAGGTTGAATTGGAAGACGGTAGAGTAATCAAAGCTCATTTAGCGGGCAAGATGAGAATGAATTACATCAAGATTCTCCCTGGTGATAAAGTGACTGTCCAACTAAGTATGTATGACCTATCAAAAGGTCGAATAACCTATAGACACAGTAAAAATGAAAGTTAGACCATCAGTAAAAAAAATCTGTCAAAAATGCCAAATAGTACGCCGTAAGGGAGTAGTTCGCGTAATTTGCAAAACCAAGAAACATAAGCAAAGACAAGGATAATTGAAGTCTGAGTAGTCGGTATTCTCCCCCCAGAATACTGACTACTTAGAATTTAATCAGACTCAAAATATGGTCCGTATTGCTGGAGTAAATCTACCTAATGACAAAAGAATAGAGGTAGGACTAACCGCCGTTTATGGCATTGGCAGACAATTAAGCGCAAAAATTCTTGAAGAAGCAGGTATTGATAAAAACCTGAAAGCTAAAGATTTGACTGAAAAAGATCAATCAATATTACGTGAAATTATTGGTAAACTCGCTATAGAAGGTGATCTTCGCAGAAAAGTCCAAATGGACATAAAACGTTTACAGGAAATTGGATCATACAGAGGATATAGACATAAGAGAAGTCTTCCTGTAAGAGGACAACGTACTAGAAAAAATTGCCGTACTAGAAAGGGTCGTAAAAAGACTGTTGCAAATAAGAAAGTAACTACTAAGTAATCTTTTAAATAATGGCAGAGAAAAATACTAAAACAGAGAAGAAAGCGCCAAAAAAAGAAGGCGCAAAGGACGCAGCTAAAAAAACTAAATCAAAAAGACGTAGTGTGTTAATTGGAAACGCTTACATTAGTGCATCTTACAACAATACCCTTATCACATTGACAGAACCGAACGGAGATACTATTTCTTGGGCAAGCGCCGGAGCATCTGGATTTAAAGGCACTAGAAAATCAACTCCATATGCTGCACAAGTTGCCGCCGAGAAAGCTGTAGAAAAAGCGAAAGTTTTCGGACTACAGAAAGTACACGTTTTTGTTAAGGGCGTAGGTTCAGGCCGTGAGCAATCAATCCGAGGCTTAGTAGCAAGCGGATTAGATATTATTTCAATTAATGACGTGACACCTATTCCACACAATGGATGTCGCAGGAAAAAAGCACGTAGAGTATAATCCAACTAATATATGGGACGTATCATAGGACCAGCTTGTAAATTATGTAGACGCGAAGGCGAGAAACTTTTCTTAAAAGGATCTCGTTGCGAATCTGCAAAGTGTGCGATATTAAGAAAAAACTATGCTCCTGGTATTCATGGGAGTAAAGGTTCTTTCGGACAAAAATCAGAGTACACAAAACAATTGCGCGAGAAACAAAAAGCTAAAAGAATTTTCGGAATTGGCGAAAAACAATTCCATAATTATTACACCACAGCCAATACAAAACCTGGTGTTACTGGTGACGTTTTCTTGCGAATGCTTGAATTACGTTTAGACAACGTTACTTACCGAGCCGGATTTGCAGTATCTAGAAAACAAGCTCGTGAAATAGTTGCTCATGGACTATTAAAAGTAAACGGCAGAAGAGTCAAAACTCCATCTTACAGTTTGAAAGTTGGATCAGTCGTAGAACCAACCCCACAAGCTAAAAAATCCGTTTTATTTACGGAATTAAATAAGAAGAAAGATCAATCCCCAAAATGGCTTAAGGTAGACTTAAAAGCTCCTTCCTTTGAAGTGATCTCTCTTCCTGACAAAAACGATCTGCAACAAAATATTACTGCGCAAATGATCGTTGAGCTTTACTCTAAATAAAAAAATTTAAATAAAGCAGCCCTTAAACCCACTTACAATATGCATCAAATCCAAGAAGAAATTGGGATTCCAAAGATCAAAACGGACAAGTTTGACAACAATCACGTTATCTTCACTATGAGTCCGCTTCCTACAGGATATGGTGTAACACTAGGAAATGCTCTACGTAGAGTTCTTCTTTCTTCATTACCAGGAGCATGCGTTACAGGAGTTAAAATTGATGGAATTAGTCATGAATATTCAACAGTTAAAGGAGTAAAAGAAAGTGTACTAGATATTACCTTAAATCTTAAGCTTCTTAATTTAAAAAAGACCAGTATTGAACCATCTACAATCACACTTGAGATATCTTCAGCTAAAGGAGGAGAAGTTTATGCAAAAGATATCGTTTGTCCTTCTGATGTAGAAATTTTGAACAAAGATTTACACATCGCTACAATCGAGAAAGGCTCAAAATTGAAAATGGAGATGAGAGTCGAAAAAGGAGTTGGATATGTTCCAGCAGCTCAAAAGCAAAGAGAAGAAACAGACGCTCAAATGATCGTTTTAGATGCTGTCTACTCCCCTGTTAAAAAAGTTCGCTATGACGTAGATGCAACTCGTGTTGGCCAAATGACCAATCTTGATAAATTAACATTGGAAATCAAAACTAATGGAGCGATTTCATCAGAAGACGCTTTGAAATTTTCTTCAAATCTACTTCAATCATATTTCAATCTATTCAACGCCGAGAACGTTATGGTTGAAGAGAAATACATGTCAGACATCAAATCAATTCTAGAGAAAGAAAAACAAGAGGAATTAAGCAAGCCTGTTCAAGAATCATATACTCCAATTGAAATCCTAGGATTCTCTCCAAGAACCCTCAATGCATTAATCAATGGAGGCATTGGTTCTATCGAACAATTATCAAAATGCACAGAGAGCAAATTGTCCAATTTAAGAGGCTTTGGAAAGAAGGCTTTGACTGAAGTAAAAGCCGCTTTAAGCAAAAAAGGACTTTCTCTTGCA
>JBAYNL010000084.1:0-5770 GCA_041678805.1 Candidatus Altimarinota bacterium
ACTATGGCTGAAGATCAACTTTTTAACAAAAATAATCAAAATAAGTTTCACCTACTTTTTGGAGTCAGATATATCAAAGATCTTTTTTACACAGATTTATTCCAAAAACTTGCGACCAAATTTCCCAACTTCACCTATGAGATCACCGTCTCTAGACCCGAAAAAGATAACTGGAATGGAAACAAAGGCCGAGTCACGTCTTTATTGGAAAATAGGCAAATAGATACTACCAACACAGAAGCCTACCTCTGCGGGCTAAAAGATATGCTCACAGAGGTAACTTCTATTTTAGAATCAAAAGGATTATCTCCCGAAAAAATTCACCTAGAACAATACGACTAAAACCCTCTCGCTATTTATTCAACCTTCAAAGCCAATTCTTCACCTTTTTCTCCACGTCTAGCCCACCAAATACCAAGATAAGCAAAAGGCGTATCAAGAATAGAAAATAGGACCTTAAATATGTAGTAAGGAAGAATCAATTTAATAACTAATGAAGCCGGGAAGTTTGTCGGATCATAAAAAGCTACAAACATAAATATCGTAGAATCAAGCATCTCAGATATAAAAGTTGAGACATTTTTTCTCAACCAATAAAATTTACCTTTAGTTTGTTTTCTCCAAAAATGAAAAATCAAAATATCACTTAATTGCGACAAGTAAAAAGCTAAAATACTAGCAATCGCCATTCTAATACTCACAGAGAAAAAGCCATTATAAGCAGTATTATATGTATCCAATTGATCTGGAGCCACTCCAGCAAATCTTCCCACAGGAACCTTTACCGAAAGCCAGGTAATCAAAATCATAATAACCATCGCTATAACCCCCGTATTAATCAATTGTTTTGTAGATTTTTTTCCCCAAACCTCATGCACAATATCAATCACCAAAAACATTAATGGCACAGTTAAAATTCCCACCGAAACACTAATCGTATTAAAAAATGCATAACTCAAAGGCGCATTCCCAGTCCAAGTCAAAATATAATTGAAGAGGAAAATCATCGGAGAGAAAATAAGATTAAAAGGCCAAGCTAGCCAATTAGGAATATCAAATTGTGTCACCTTTGCCCCTAGCGTATTCGCTAAGACCAAACTCATTACAAAAATTCCCAATAGCAGTTGGCGTTTCCTTTCTGATCCCATAGTAGATATTGTTAAATAAATATATCCCCCTGTGAATTTTCCAGAAACGATATGAAAGGAAGTAACACGTCGTCTCTCAATAGGGGCCAACTAAACTTTCTACAGAATTTGTTTTGCTGTTTGCTCACAAATTCTTTGAAAGTTTTCCTGCGGCTACGCTCGCCAGAAGCGAGCTTCACTACGGACCGCTGTCCTCACTACTTAATGGTGCCTAGGGCGGGAATCGAACCCGCACTCTATTGCTAGAACAGGATTTTAAGTCCTGCGCGTCTACCAATTCCGCCACCCAGGCATCTTCAAAAACTCACGCCCTACATTCTTATTTCTTTTAAGAATAAAATCAACAGAAGTTTTTAAAAATCCCAATCCTAATTAAAACCCATTATAGAAGCTCCCACCAAAACAACCGTAGCCCCAATAATTCCGATCACAGTTATCCATGCAATAATATTTGACCACCACTTGTTCACATATTCCCCCATTATCTCTTTATTATTTATAATTTTCAGAACGAATATCAAAATGAAAGGCAATAAAATACCATTCATATCCTGAGACAAAATCATAATTTTAACTAAAGAAATTTTCGGGATAAGAACAACCAAGGCAGGAACTATTATACAAATCAAAATGATGCTGTAAAAAATTTTCCCAGTTTTCCAGTTAGTATTAAATCCATCCTCCCATCCAAAAGCTTCACAAATCGCATAAGCTGTAGCCGTAGGCAAAATAAAAGCTCCAAGCATCGAAGCACTAAACAATCCAAAAGCAAACAAAAACTGAGCCATATCTCCAGCTAAAGGACGCAAAGCCTGAGCCGCATCAGCCGCATCATTAATCCGAATTCCATGCTTATATAAAGTTGCTGCCGTCGAAATAATAATAAAGAAACTTACTATATCAGTAATAAATGCCCCCAAATACACTTCAGTTTTTTCAGCCTTATAATGTTTTATTTCCAAGCCCTTATCCACAACATACGACTGAATAAAAAATTGCCCCCAAGGAGTAATCGTAGTACCAATTAAAGCAATCATTGTAACCAAAAAAGGCACACTCCATTCTACCGTAGGCGTCATCATATCTTTTACCGCAGCACCAAAATCAGGCCCAATAATAAATCCATTTATAATATATACGATATAAAACGTCGAAAATATTAAAAATATTTTCTGAGTCGTCTTGAATGATCCCTTGTATAAAATAAACCATACAGCCATCGCCGCCAAAGGAACCGCTATATATTTTCCAACTCCAATAAGAGAAAAAGAGGCTGCTATACCAGCAAATTCAGCAGTAATTGTCCCAATGTTGGCAACCAACATCAGAAGCATCGCAAACACAGTCCATCTCACTCCAAAGGTTTCACGAATTATTCCTCCCAATCCCTGTCTCGTAACTAAACCAATCCTTACTCCCATTTCCTGAGTTATCGCCAAAGAAAAAGTAACTAACAAAAGTACCCACAACATTTTTGTTCCAAAATGTGCTCCGACTATAGAATATGTAGTAATTCCACCAGCATCATTGTCCGCATTCGCAGAAATAATTCCAGGACCTACCACTCCCAGAAAAAACACTAATTTATACTTAAGAACTTTCCATTTTTCACCAAAGAACTTACGCATTGAACTTACGCATTAGGAACTAAGTGTCTCATCACATCATCGATCGTGACTATCCCCACCATTTTTTTATTTTTATCCAAAACTGCAGCCGTATACAAATCATACTTCGTCATAATTGGAACAATTTCTTCTATAGTTTGCTCAACTCTCAAAGTTGAATGCAACGGACACTCTTTCATCAATTCTTTTATTTTTTCACTTAAAGAAGTTATCAAAAGCCATCTCAAAGAAACAATCCCACAAAATCTTCCTTCGTCATCTAACACATAAACATACAAAATTGAGCCAATTTTCGGAGACATTTTTTTCACCTCATCACGCGCTTCTTTCACCGTCCAATCAGGCTTAACCGCAACATAATCCATAGACATAAGTCCTCCAGCAGTATCATCATCATAAGCAATTAATTTTTGTACTTTTTGGATTCTTCCATCTTTTAAATGTTTTAAATATAACTTAGCCTCAGCTCTCGGCAACATTTTCATCAAATCAACAACTTCATCATTCGACATATGAGATAAAATATCAGCTGATTGTTGAGGACCAATATACTTCACCAAAATTTTTCTCAAATGCGGATCAATTTCACGAAGCACATGAGCAGCAGCTTTTGAATCCATTGATTTCACTAATCCACTTCCTCTATTAAAACTCAAATCTTCTATAATATTCGCCAAATCCGCAGGATGTAATCGCGATAAAGACTTCGCAACAACATCCAACTTTAAAGATCTATGAACTGGCTGAGCCTGTCTCCAATCAATCAAATGAACCTCCATCCAATCAAAAAAATCTAACCACTCTAGCCCAATTCTACGCAACAATCCTTTAAAACTCACATCAACTCCTATCACACACATATTCCCATCAAAATTTCCTATTTTTAAATCATTAACCCTAACTACACGTGCTCCAGACATATCAACAATTTGCTGATCCAAAACATTTTTTCTAAGCAAAACATCATGTTTTGCCGGCTGTTTATCTTGAGGTATATTTTTAAACAATCTTTTCAAAGATACTTCTTCGTGACTAAATACTTCCACATATTCATAAGGAATATAAATCAACTGTTTTTTTAATTTCGGCTGCACAACCAAAAATTTAACAGGCACATACTCCCCACTCTTAGGCGCAATTAAAACATCTCGAAGCCTACCAATAACCCTGTCAGAACTATCAGTAATCTTACTGTCAAGTAGACGGCTTAGATATGGCATAAATAAAACTTCATAGGAACTTTACAAAATACTATTCCTATAAAAATAAAAAACAATAGAAAAGACCTCTCTATTCCACTTTAAAATTCACAATTTTTTCTTCGCTAGTCCCCACATTTAATTTAAAGATATAATCTCCAACCATCCACCCAGCAGTTGGTTTTGAAAATGTAAACATAACCGTCTGATCCCCACCTTCCTTCGTCACAAACGAAACTGGTCCGAGTTCATCCCCTGTTTCCGGATATTGAAGAAGACCTGAAACCGCCATATTAGTGGCTGGATTTGTCAAATAAACAGAAACATAAATCACAGCAGTATCTGGTTTAAAAGTCGTCATCATAACGCCTGAAGCAACCACGTCATCTTCATCAGCAGTATCAGCCATTGCAATTTCTCTAATCACAGAAGAAGTAGTCGCATTTTCCTCCTTATCCATCAATCCAGCTTGTGGAAATTCCATATTAAGAATTTTCCAATCTTCTCCTTCTTTTACCAAAGTATATTTAAGATTTGTAGTAGAACCGTCCTTCCCTTCAAGTTTAGCTTCTAAAGTTCCAATCCCCTCCGTCGAAACTTCCCTAGAAAAAAATGACGCCTTCACATTTTCAGACAATGCCTTTTGTGACAATACAAAAACTTTAAACTGTTCCAAAGTAGTCACAGCTTTAAAATCTTTTGATGAATATGTATTATATGCCTCCTCCACTTTTCCCTCAGCAATAAGAGCAATTTGCTTCTCCGCAATTCCGGCAATTCCAGAAGTAGCCCATAACCCAATTCCGATGAGGAGAGCTATTACTACCACAATTCCGATCAACACTTTAAAAATAATTTTCATAGGAAGCTATTAAAAAATATACAAAAGATACTCTACCCCAGCCCCAACAACAGTCAATGAAATCCGCCCACCGTAACGCATGTTGACATTTCTTTATTAGGTGAGATAATTTAAAACAGTGTATAAATAATTCACTAAATTTAAACCATAGAATTATGGAAACCCAAAGTCGTCAACCAAATGAAACTCCTCAATTAAAAGAGAAAATCACCGCCCTCAATACATGGATCCAAGCACAGCTAGAACAAGGCAAAGTTCAATATGACAGAAGCCCCCTTAAAACTGATTATAAATGGGAAGATCATGATTCCGATGGGATTGCTATCCAAGCCCCAAAATTAGAAGATGTTGCAGAAAAAGGAACTCAAAAATGGGAAGAAGAAGGAAAATTACATGGTACTTGCCGTGATATTGCCCCAGCTTTAGCAAAAATTTTAGAACAATCTGGCCACTTAAAAAATCCTCAGATTTTAGCCTGCACCAACGATGGAGAATTTCACTATGTAGTAGTTGGAGAAATTGAAACAGATGATGGCGGATCTGGTAGAGTTTTAGTAGACATGGGTTATTCTCAACCGGTTCCTCAAGCAGTTTTGATCAACGGAGGACTTCAAGAATCAAGTTATTACAACGGAGAAATGGGCAAAGGCCAAATCTACAACGGCAATGTAACTTATGAAGCTATCGATTCAGAAAAAGGAGTAGACTTCATGATTAGCTACAAACAAGGACAAGAAACGAAAACTAAAATATTTAAATTCCAACCAGCAACAGAAGTTGATAGAGATATCGTTAGCCGTTTTGGTTCAGTTACAGGAAAGATGTCCAGAACAGAAGTTGTGACAAACGGAGATACAAGAAGAATAAACCGCGTAGACGATCCAGCCGAAAACAGTTTTAAAAAACTATACGATTTATACGATTTAATGCAAA
>JBAYNL010000085.1:0-5767 GCA_041678805.1 Candidatus Altimarinota bacterium
AATGATGTCTTTATTTTTGGTAGAAATAATCTCTATTTCATCCGCGAGATCTTTTATCTCCTGATAAACAGTTTGAATGATGTGATAACCGGATTTATCTTTTTTTAAAACATCCAAACAAAGATTTATTTTGGCAGGAGCTTTAAGCTTCATTTTTGTCTTTAATAAGGGAAATTATGGCGAAACATTGCAAACCTAATCCTTCCCCGAAAACCGTGCAATTTTCCCCAGTGGTCGCCGTAATTCCGATTCTATTAGTATTTATTCCGAGAATTTTTGACAGTGAAGATTTTAATTTACTAACGATAGGGTCTATTTTGGGACGAGAGCCTTCTATCATTATTCCCACGCTATTTATTTTGAATTTTTGCTTCTTAACTTTTTCTAAAATCACTTCTAAATATTTCTGACTATCCGTAATCCCTTTTTTGCAAATACTATCGGCGTAAAATCCGATAGACATTCCTCCAATGGCTTGAGAGAAGGCATTAAAGAGAGCATGTAAAATTACGTCTCCGTCCGAATTTGCTCTTAGTTTTAATTCTTTTGGAAGCTTTATTCCAGCAAGAACTAGTCCCTTTTTTTCGTTCTCAAAAACATGACTATCTTGTCCAATCCCGACCCTAAAGTCTGTCGGGACATCTCCTAGAATTGCTCTTAATTTAAAATAATCTGATTGAGTTGTGATTTTAAAATTGTTTTCATCAGCTTTGACGTGGGCAACTTTTTGGCCTATTGCCTCTAATAACATGGCCTCATCTGTTGTGTTTATTTTTTTCTTAATGGCGTTGGCGATCGCTTTTTTAAATAACTCTTGAGTAGCAGCCTGCGGGGTTTCTGCGGCAAAAAACTTATTACGATCATGTGTTTTGAGGACGTGTTTAGCGTCGATCTCTTTTAGCGTCGAAGTGACGTGGTGTCCCGTAATACATGCTCCGTGTTTTTTTGCTGAAGCAATTACTTTGGAAATTTCCTGAAAAGAGGGGAGCGGATTTGCCCCATTATGAGCCATTACTACGTCCTTGGGTTTCGCAAGTTCCTCAACAAAAGAAAAGCCTTTAATAAAAGATCCTTGGCGAGTAGAAGTTCCAAGAATAATTTTGCTGACTTTTTTGAAACGATATAATTTACAAATTCTCTCAATTTCAGCTTTATTATATTTATTCACCATTACGGTGATCGTATCTATTTCGGGATGATCGTTAAAGGCCATAATAGAATAATAAATAACGGGGTGGCCTCCCGCCATTAATAATAATTTGTTCTTTTTGGAGAGCATTCGTTCTCCATATCCTGCGGCTAAAATAATCACGTGATTCATAAAAATATTTTTCAGTTATCGGGTGATAATTCTTTCATATTTCAAACTTAATCGCAAGATCAGGGATTGACTTTTGAAAGTTTGCATGTAGAATCATTTCCTTATTAATTTATTTTTGAATTATGGGAGGAGAAATTATTCAAGCGGACGAAACTACTAGAACTATTGGGTTTGCGCAAGAAGATGCGGGAAATGCGGAGACTAGTTCTCCGGAGGATCATATGCTTATGGTTGATGATGAAGCTGCGATATTAAGAATATTACCGAGGACTGTTAAGCGTGATTTTCCAGGAGTCAAGATAGACACAGCTTTAAATGGTCGAGAAGGCCTGGAAAAAGCTCAAGCACTTTCTGATGATCTTCACTCCCGTCTTATAGCGGTGGTTTCGGACATGATAATGCCGGAGATGACGGGAATTGAATTATATCGTAAGTTGAGAGAAATTCCTGGCTTTGAGGATCTTCCTGTTGTTTGGGTTTCTGGCTATACGGGTAAGGATTTCCCGGAAGTTCAGGAGGCCCTTGATGGAAGAGATCCCTTTTTAAGGTATTTGCAAAAGCCTTTTGAGGGTCAAAAATTGATCCAGCATCTTCAAGAGTTAATTGCGCTTAGAGCTGAGCGCCGAGCTGCTCAATCAGAGACCGCTTCCGCATTAACCGATAGCCCTGATTCAGGCCTTGCTGACTAATGAGATAGCAGATTAAAAATTTCTAAGAATTTTATTTCCCCATCTAGAAATTTTTGGATAACTTTTTCCTCTTTCTGGAGAAAGGTTTTCATTTTGTAAGGATTTTGCTGGAAGGTTTTTAAAACTATATTTATTCCTTGAAGAACTTCGTGGTTTGGGTTTTCGAATTTATATTCATTGGGTTTTAATTTGCGAATTTCTCGCTTAGGTCCTTTTATTTCGGCGGCAAATACTAGGGAGTTTTCGATGTGTTCTCTCATGTCTGGTTTGGAAATGTATGCAAATTTTGTTCCATCAGTAAATTTAACTATTCCATGAACCATGCATTGTGGATGAATAACCACTTCTATTTTTTTCAAAGGGGTCATAAATAAATAATAAGCCTCTATAATTTCCATTCCCTTGTTGATCAACGTTGCCGATTCAACCAATATTTTTTTACCCATTTCCCATTTCGGATGTTTCATGACATCGGTAATTTCGACTTCCTCTAGCTGGGCCTTAGTCCTATTCCAAAATGGACCTCCAGAACAAGGAATGATAATTTTTTCAATTTTCTTTTGAGGAAATTTTTTGAGAATTTCGAAAATGGCATTATGTTCGGAATCGATTGGAATAATTTTCCCAGGTAATTTCAAAAGCTTCATTCCTTCAGAAATTAATGATTCTTTATTTCCAAGAAGTAATATTTTACCAGCCTCTAGGGCTTTTCTGGATGGTTCTATGCCAGATGTCCCCGAAAGAACATTTATAACGATATCGGCTTCTTTTAAGGCGGCCAGTTCTAATAATTTATTTTCTCCGGCTTTGGAAACAAGGATTGCCCTGTCTTTTGGCAGACCCAGTTTATTGGCTTGAAATTCAAGTAATTTCGCGTTTTGATTTGCAGAAATTCCAACTATTTTGAAATGTTTTTTGTATCTTTCTATGACATCTAAAGATTGTTTTCCTAGCGACCCCGTTGCTCCTAAAACCACAACTTTTTTGATCTGCTTCGCGTTCATATTGACATTCTACGCGTTTTTTCGTAATATCCAAGGGCTTTTTGCTGAATATAAAGGCAATATTAGACTGTAACTAAATTTTATAAACAAGCGTCTACGTATAAATCGGATGATTAGGGTTCCTACTGTCAGACTGATTACAGATGACGGGGAACAACTGGGCATTGTATCCATCGAAAAGGCTTTGGCCATGGCCGAAGAAAAGGGATTGGATCTAGCCGAAGTCGCGCCAAATGTAAGTCCGCCTGTCTGTAAAATTTTGGATTACGGAAAGTATCAATATCATCAGAAAAAGATTGAAACCAAGCATCGAAAAATGCAGAAAAAGGCTGAGATGAAAGGGATCAGGCTTGGATTTAAAACCGGTGATCATGATATTCAAATCAAAGTAAATCAGGCTAAAAAATTCTTGGAAGCAGGCAATGCCGTAAAAGTTGCCTTGATTTTCAAGGGAAGAGAGGCTATGTATAAACACCTAGCCGAAGGGAAGATGGTAAAATTTTATGACGGATTGAAAGACATTTGTGCACTAGAGTCTTCTCCAAAAAGCCAAGGAAACGTATTAATTATGGTATTAACCCCTAAATCATGAAGTCAAAAACTCATAGCGGAATAAAAAAACGCGTAAAAATTCGAAAAAGTGGGAAGTTGTCATTCGAGAAACCATGCAAACAACATTTGTTATCAAATAAGTCTAAGAGACAAAAGAAAACTTCTCATTTTGGAGTAGCTGTTCCAAAGTCTCATGAGAAACAAATTCGCAGAATGTTGGCAGGACAAGCAAACTAAATATTTTATCTTTATAATTTTATACCATGACTAGAGTCAAAAGAGGCGTCACCGCCCACCGCAGGCACCGCAAGATCGTCAAGGCTGCCAAAGGTTTTCGAGGACAAAGACACAAGGTATTCGCACAGGCTAAACCAGCCGTGATGAAACAAGGCTTGCACGCCTATGAGGGCCGCAAGAACAAGAAAAGAGTGTTCCGAAGACTATGGATAGTTAGAATCAATGCAGCTTGCCGAGAATTAGGCATCAAATATAGCCGTCTAATCGACGGGATGACAAAGCAGGGGATCGAAGTTGATCGTAAAATATTGTCAGAATTGGCAGTAAACGATCCAGCTACGTTCAAGGCTGTTGTCGAGGAAGCAAAGAAAGGATTATTATAAAATTTCAAAACTTTCGTATAAGTCGACCACTTCTTGCCATTTGGTATTGAGCTGGTCGATTTTTGCGTGGGCGGGTCCTTCTTTGCACCATTCAATAAATTGCAAGATTGAAGATTCTTCTCCTTGGGCTAAAGCCTCTACGCTACTATCAGGCTTATTTCGGACGTAACCTTTTAATCCTAGTTTTTGAGCGGCATAAACGGCACTATAACGAAAGCCTACTCCTTGAACTTTTCCGATGATATTTATAAGAACTTGTTTCATTGACATTTTTAAATTATCACTATTTGATTTTAGCAGATACGTTCGCGTAAAAAAACTTTTTATGCTAGAATTCCGTAGCCTAATTAAAGGCATTTTTTATGAAACAATTTCTAAGAAAAACTGTTCTTTTTATTCTCAAAAAATTAGCATTTCATAGACTAAGAAAATTTAAAGGAAAAGTAGTGGCGGTTACTGGCTCTATTGGAAAAACCAGTACTAAAGAGGCAATTTATTCCGTTTTAAATTCTCAGTTTAAAGTGAAGGCCACTAAAAAAAGTATGAACAGCGAATTTGGACTTTTGCTTACTATTTTGGATATCGATAGTGGATATTCTTCGGCTTGTAGGTGGTCATGGCTGATTTTGAAAGCTTTTTACAACGCTTTATTAAAAGATCATAGTGAAATTTTGTTGTTGGAGCTCGGTGTGGATAAGGCTGGAGATATGGACTTTTTAACTTCGATTATTAAACCAGATGTCGCCGTAATGACTAATGTTTTTCCGGTACACATGGAGGCTGGACAATTTGATAGCCTACAGGCGATTTTTGATGAGAAAAGAAAATTGGTCGACAATATGAAGCCGGATGGTGTCGCTGTTTTGAATATAGACAATCCGTTCTTATCAATGTTCGCGCAAAAAAGAGGCAAAAAAAATACAATCACTTATGGTAAAGAAAAAGAAGCTATGTTTAGGGCTAGCGCATTAAAACTTTCAGAAGAAGGAGTGTCTTTTATTCTTCATTTTGGAGAAGATAAATACGAAGTTAAATCGAGCATATTAGGGGAATTTCAGCTATACGTGTTATTGCCGGCTATTGTTTGCGGAAAACTTTTGGGAATGACGATGGAGGCTTCTATAGCCGCTTTGCAGAGATACGAATTGCCTCCAGGAAGAATGAGTATAATTCCCGCTATAAACGATGCCGTGATCCTGGATAGTTCTTATAATTCTTCTCCAGAGCCTTTAAAAGAAGCCTTAAAGGTGTTGAAAGAAATTGGGTCTACAAAGAGAAAAGTTGCCGTTTTGGGCAGCATGAATGAGTTAGGCTCTAACGCTAAAGAGTTACACGAGCAAATTGGAGAATTGATTCCTGAATATGTGGATTTTTTGATAACAGTAGGGGAAGAGGCAAAAACATTTGCTAATAAAGCAAAAGAAAAGGGGATGGAGGCGGCAAACGTACATTCTTTTGATTCGGCAGCTGAGGCTGCTGAATTTTTTAAAGATAAGATTGGTAAAAATGATCTTGTTTTAGTGAAAGGCTCTCAAAACAAGGTTCGTTTGGAAAAATTTATTAAGGAGATTATGGCCCATC
>JBAYNL010000086.1:0-5682 GCA_041678805.1 Candidatus Altimarinota bacterium
GAATACAAAACAATTAGAGCGATAAACCCTCCTAAGTAAGTTCCTATCTGAATTAATACATTTCCCATCGAGAGTAGATTATACCTTATTTTTGCAGACTATCAAAAAATCGTTGTAAAATTATACAAGCTGCGTAAGAATCACGATATTCCCTCCTGTCTTTAGCCTCTTTTCCAGCACTGTGCATCAACCCATCAGCCTCAAAAGAACTCAATCTCTCATCAAAAAGTACTACTTCGATCTCTTTTAAATCGATATTTTTAGAATCTTCAAGTCCCTTTTTAATTTTCCCAACAAAATAATTCACGTTTTTTACCATCTCTGACTTTTTGGATTCATCCATATTTAAAGGCAATCCCACTACTATTATTTTGACTTCCCATTTTTTACAAAAATCCAAAATTTTAGATACGGCAAAATCAACATTTTTCCCATCAATAACCTCCCGCGGAGAAGCAATCTTTAAAGTCAAATCCCCACTTGCAAGCCCAATGCGGCTTTTCCCATAATCCAAAGCCAAGACTTTGCCTTTTTGCATAGTTTATTTTGCAGCCTGAACAGCGACTTTTACAGTTTCCTCCAATCCTTCTCCTAAACGAACTTTCACCTCATGAGCACCAACCGCCTTAATATGCTCCATCAAAACATGTTCTTTTTCCAATCTGATATTCAATTTTTCAACAATCGCCTTAATTATATCATTTTCAGTTAATGCGCCAAAAAGTTTACCTTTTTCACTAACTTTCTCTTTGAAAGAAAGCTTCAATCCATGTAATTTTGCCAATACTTCCTTCGCATTTTCAAGAAGTCTCTCTTTTTCCATTAATACCTTCGCTTTTCTTGAAGCAGCTACCTTCTTAAGAGCTTCTGTTGCCGCTACTGCCAATTTCTCTGGAAACAAGAAATTTCTGTAATATCCATCCTTAACTTTCACGATATCACCTCTATATCCGAGCTTTTTAACATCTTTCTGTAGTAAAACTTGCATATGAACTTTATTTATAATTTAAAATCGCCTTTTTTAGGCTAACAATAAATACCCGAATACAGCCTAAAAGTAAAGCTAAATTGCGAAAATTCCTTTAGTTAAACTTCCAAATCCCAATTCTGGCATACCTATCACTCGCAAAAACCACATTATCCATCGTCAGTCCCGTTATTTTGTTGTCGATAGCATAGAAATACTTTGGTCTATAAAGGAAAATAGCAGGAACATCTTTCCTAATTTGTTCAGCCAAAGCCTTCAATTCATCAGATTTTGCAGACTCATCAAATGTAGATCTGATATTTTCAATCAAAGTATCCGCCTGAAAACTCTTATAATTAGAAAAATTCTGTCCCGTAGGACTTGATTGCGTAGAATGCCAATAAGAATAAGTATCAAGATTGTATCCAAGATTTTGTCCAACAAACAACAAATCATAATCCCTACTCGTTACTCTCCTGTTAAAATCTTCCAAAGATAAAAATTCCACTTTTATTCCAAATCCCACACTCTCCCAAGATTGTTCCAAAAATTCTATCGCCTTTTTAGTATCCTCAAACTGTTCACTTCCTTCCTCGTAATATCTCGCGATCAAATCTAATTCTAAAGCCTTTTCATCTTCACCATAACGAATTCCGACATGATCCACATCATCTTCTCCATATTCAAATCCATCATCTTCCAAAAGTTTCAAAGCCGCCTCTTTATCAGCCTTGTACTCCCAATCAGATTGATTCAAACTCATCAAAGGAGTATCTACCCGAATTTTATCTACAGAATCTTTCAAAAATTCGTTTTTATCAACCAATTTACTCAAAACCACCCTCACATCTTTATCCTTCAAAAGAGCACTATCCATATTCATAAAAACAGCCGTATATTGAGGTAATTCATAAGGAATAAGTGTAAATCTATCATTATTCTTAAAGTCCAAAACATATTTTCCGGTAACTTTCACCACCCCATCCACAACATTTATCTCCTTCACCAATTCATCCATTGTTGGATAAGTAACTAAACGCATAAATTCAATATCTGAAGGTTCTCCGTAATAATATGGATTACGACTCAAAACAACATGCATACGCCCATCAGGGAAAGACTGAACAGGATCTGTAACCATGTACGGACCAGTCCCCACCGGCAATTTATTAAATTCACTTTGCAAAATGTCATACGGATCAACTCCAGCTAAAATATGCTTAGGAAGAATACCCGTTGTTAAATTAGCTACAAAAAACACATTTGGTTTTTCCAAAATAAACTTAATTACCGATGCATCTACTTGTTGTATCTCAATTCCATCAAAATTAACTTTCAAAATACCATTTTGGAAAGATGGATTCATCACAACGTCATGGAATGTAAAATAAACATCATCCATCGTCACAGGTTGTCCATCATGCCATTTCAAACCGTCTCTCAGAGTAAGTGTATATTCCGTCTTCTCAGCATTAACCGATAAAGTAGCCATATCATCCACAATGGCTTTCTTGTCAGGATCGTATTTCATCAAGCCCGAAAAAACCAAAGCAGAGATTTCCCTATCCGCATCATTATAATCCACAAAAAGCGGATTTATATTTTGGATTCCATTTTTGGAAACAACTCCCTCCGTATAAATATTAGGCTCTCCAAAATTAAAAAATCCATACGGGAAAAGCATCATCTTCACAATCATCGCCAAAATAGCCACAATCGCAAAAACAGAAATTAATTTATCGACATAATCATAGCTCCTCAGAACCTTTATAAAGACTCCTAAAAACTTCATCTATCTATTTTAGATAAATAAAAACGCTACAGCATTTGCTACAAACAAAATTCCAAAAGCTATAGTAGCTCTCTCCAAAAACTTTTCAGCACCTCTCTTTGAAGTATAGAAACCTCCTGAACCTCCAAAAGCTGATCCTAAACCAGCCCCTCTTTGCTGAAGAAGAATTGAAACAGCAAGTAATACTGCAAATACTGCTTGTGATATCAATAAAGTTGTTCTCATAAATTATTTATTTTTAATAATAAGATGTGCGATCCAATTAATTAGACCAAATACAAGACCCCCTATAACATAACTGCCGATATTTGGAAAGGTTAATGTTACGTCTCTAAATTCAATAACTTTCAAAAAATAGCTTAGAAACGCCAAAATAACAGCGTTAATCACAATCAGAAAAAGTCCACCCGTTAAAAAGATTAAAGGGAAAGTAACAATTTTAAAAATAGGTTTTACTATCAAATTCAAAATTCCAACCACCAACCCTCCAATCACAAAAAACTTAATCCCACCGGTATAAGTAATCTCTTCAACGACTTGCGTTAAAACATACAAAGCCAAGCCATTCAAAACGATCCCTAAAATAATTTTTTTGATAATACCCATAGGAAATATTGGTTAAATCAAATCTTAAGCAGCTTTCTTTATAGCCACTTTAACATTTTCACCTTCAATTTCAACAGTCTTTTCGTTATCCCATTCCATGTTACCACTTTGTTGCAACTCGTTGGCCAAAGTTTCGCGAGAAATATAATCCGCAAATTTCGTCACCGCATCCTTTACAATTCCAGAAGCCTCAATCAAAACATAAATTCGATCATCCACTTGATAATCGGCTTCTTTTCTCATTTCTTGAATAATGCGAACAAGATCACGCGCAAATCCTTCTCTTTGCAAATCTTCCGTAATCACTGTATCAAGCGCCACCACAATTCCTTCCGCACTTTCCACGTCAAAACCTTCCTTCCCTTTAAATCCAATCGTAATTTCGTCATTTTCCAAAGTAAAAGGACCTACTTTTACCCTATCCCCTTCTAGCATTTCAAAATTTCCAGCTTTTATTTCCTGGATAATAAATTGCACATCTTTGCCGTATTTAGGGCCTAGAACTTTTGAATTCGCCACAACTTGTCTCTCCACGATATCAGCCGCTTCTTTAAGGAAAGTCATCTCTTTAATATTCAATTCTTCCAAAATTACTTCTTCCTGAGCCTCAACTAATTTCTGAGAAACACTTTCCGGCAAAGCAACTCGAATACCTTTTAGTGGCTGTCTTACTTTAATCTTTGCTTTCGCTCGAACGCTGTGTCCTAAATTTACAATCATTCTCACTAGATGAATTTCAGAATTCAATTTTTCATCAATCAAAGCTTTATTAGGCACAGACCAATCCTTCAAATGGACTGATTCCTCGGAAGTTAATCCACGATAAATTTCATCAGCCAAATAAGGCATAAAAGGAGCAATCAATTTTGATAATTCCACCAAAACTATATACAAAGTCTGATACGCCTGCGTCTTGTCATTGTCGTTTTCACTCTTCCAGAAACGACGACGAGATCTTCTGATATACCAATTCGAAAGATTTTCCACGAAATCCATGATCGGACGAGTAGCTTTTGCTAAATTATAAAGATCCATCTGCTGCGTCACTTCCTTGATCAATAAATTCAATTCGGATAAAACCCATTTATCCAATTTATGATCCGGTTTGAATTTTTTGTAATCTTTCTCCGGTTCCCATTTATCAATATTGGCATAAGTCACAAAGAAGCCATAAGTATTCCACAAAGTCAGCGTCAACTTCTTCACAATTTCATCCACATGCGCTTCTGAGAAACGAACATCATCCGCCAAAACCGCAGGAGAATTGAGCAAGAAATATCTCATACTATCCACTCCCTTAGTATCAAATAGCACATTTGGATCAGGATAATTTTTCTTTCTCTTGGAAAGTTTTTCACCATCGGCCGCAAGCAAAATTCCGTTAACAATTACATTATTAAAAGCCGGTTTATCGAACAAAATCGTCGCCAAAACATGTAGCGTATAAAACCATCCACGAGTTTGATCGAGTCCCTCGGCAATGAAGTTTGCAGGGAAATTTTCTTCAAATTCTTTCTTGTTTTCAAAAGGATAATGCAATTGAGCATAAGGCATCGATCCACTTTCAAACCAGCAATCAAAAACATCAGGAACGCGTTTCATTTCCTTGCCACATTTTTTACATCCAATCGTAATTTCATCAATATATGGCTTATGTAAATCAATTTCACCGTCTCTCTTTGGCAAATTTCCACCTGATAATTTTGATAATTCTTCAATCGAACCAACACAAGTTTGTTCTCCACATTCACATTCCCAAACTGGAATCGCACATCCCCAGAATCTATTTCTCGAAATCGCCCAATCACGCGCACCTTCCAACCATTTCCCAAAACGACCTTCCGCAATATGCTCAGGTTGCCAATGAATTTTCTTATTATTTTTCAGCATCTTGTCTTTCACTTTCGTCACCTCCACAAAGAAAGATCTTGTAGAATAATTGAGCAATGGAGTGTCGCATCTCCAGCAATGAGGATAGCTATGTTTGAAATTTTGTTTACTGAACAGAAGTCCTTTTCCATTCAAATACACTACCACATTCCCGTCCTGACCTTTTACGAACTTTCCAGCGAAGTCAGTGACTTCATCTTTGAAAGTACCATCCATTTTTACATGCTGAATCATTCCCAAACCCTTCGCTACTCCAAGATTATAGTCATCCTCACCAAACATCGGTGCAATATGCACCACCCCCGTACCATCTTCCGTCGTCACGAAATCAGCAAGCTGAATAGTATAAACCTTCCCCCCCATATCTTTCCCTACATAATAGTCAAATAAAGGTTCGTAAGTTTTACCTTCAAGCCTTTTAATATCC
>JBAYNL010000087.1:0-5457 GCA_041678805.1 Candidatus Altimarinota bacterium
AATATGATCTGGATCGGGTTTTTTTACTAGCTTTGCAATTGATATTGCTGCCGCGATTTTCATTTCATCGCTAATTTTGCTGGAACGAGCCTCAAGTGCCCCTTTAAATATTCCAGGAAATACTAAAACATTATTAATTTGATTGGGGTAATCACTGCGTCCAGTAGCAATTACTCTCGCACCACCTTTTTTTGCTTCGGTAGGGGTGATTTCCGGATCAGGATTCGACATTGCGAAAATAATTGGATCCTTTGCCATCGTTTTTACCATTTTTGCTGTCGCTAAATTTGGCTTTGATACACCAATAAACACATCAGCACCAACTAAAGCTTCAGTAAGTCCGCCTTTTCTTTTTCCCTTATTTGTTACTTCAGCAATCGCTTTTTTTGAATCATCCAATCCCTCACGTCCCTTATAAATAATCCCTTTGCTATCCTGTAAAATAAAATTTTTAAATCCATATTTTAATAACAATTTTGTTATCGCCATTCCGGCCGCTCCTGCCCCGCTTACAACTATTTTTACTTTTGAAATATCTTTTTTAGTAACCTTTAAAGCATTAATTAATCCAGCTAAACATACAATTGCGGTTCCATGTTGATCATCATGAAACACCGGAATATCCAACTCTTTTTTAAGTCTTTCTTCTATCTCAAAACATCTTGGAGCGCTAATGTCCTCCAAGTTAATTCCTCCTAATCCCGGCGCTATATTTTTAACTATATTCACAATTTCATCTGTGTTCTGAGTTCCTAAACAAATTGGAATTGCATTAATACCTCCAAATTTTTTAAACAAAACACATTTTCCTTCCATTACCGGAAGTGCAGCTTCTGGCCCTATATTACCAAGTCCAAGCACTGCAGAACCATCGGTTACAACAGCAATCGTATTTCCTTTCCAAGTATAATCGTAAACTTTTTTTGGATCTTTATAAATATCCTTACACGGTTCAGCGACGCCTGGAGTGTAATACAAACTCAGGTCCCTTTTTGTAGATAATGGAACTTTTGAAACAATCTCAAGTTTCCCTCTAAATTTTTTATGGACGCTTAAAGAAGCGGTTCTTAGATCCTTCATTTTTAATTTTTTGGAGGTGGAACAGTTGGAGGAACAATTTCTGGAGGTCCATCTGGAGCAAGCCCAGGGCCAGGAGTTACAGTTGTCACTCCATTATTTTTCTCAATCTCATAAGGAGCGGTATTTTTCTGTCTATAATTGTTGTATGCGAAATAAGCCACAACAGCAACGATCATCACAACAACAATTGTTGTCCAAAAAGCCTGATTATTCCCAGAGCAACAAGAACTTCCATCCTTATCCTTACAACAACTATCACCTTTTCCTTTCCCACAGCAATCATCACTTCCTCCACAACAAGAATCTTTCGGACTAACTTTCTTTGTAACAGCAGCCTTTACTTTTACCATTTTTTTAACCACCTTCGGGGCTTTTTTTGCCTTTGAGGGGGCAGTTTTTTTTACTGGCATATGGATAAATTTAAAAAATTATAACAATTAAAACTCGCTTGTTTTCCCTTTTCTCTTATCCAAAATTACATCTGACTCTCGTTCGTATTTAAAAGTATAATCAACTCCTTCACTATAATAATAGTCTACAGCACCGGTGCCAACTCCAACTGAATCGGTTTCAATAATTATTTTATCTGGCAACGTATTAAGCATCTGCATTCCCTTTCCCTCTACTAAAATATTTTTGAAAATTGTCGCTAAGAGTTCTTCTGAATTATCATCAACGTTGAGATCGACTTCTTTGTATTTCAAAGTGCTTAACATTGCCTGAATCAAGATAGGGGATCTATAACTCTCAGGTCCTTCTCCGTATTGGGCATAAACGGCTAATACATAATCACTATCTAAATAAATGTACCAATCGACGATTTTTTCGTCCGAATAAAGAACTTCCAAAGCTTTAAATTTATCCCAGGTAAATTCCGTATATTTAGCATCTGGAAAATAACTTTTTATGTCATTGAAATAAACTTCTGCAGATGATTTTGCCTCGTTTTCATCAATAGTTACCTCTACTTTCGCCGAATTAGGATAAATTCTAGCAGCTGAAAATTGATTATTATCTTCATCTGGATTAAAGAATATCACATCATGAGGAGTTTTTATTATCTCCCAAATTTCAGAGTCATATTTCATCTCAAAAGGTAGATCGATTCCTTCATAAGTTGTCCAATTTTTATATATAGGGAATTCTTTACCATTATTTTCCAGCACTACCATTGTTCGATAAATAATTTCTGCAAAAGCTCCTCTAGTCATCTCTTTGCCAGGATAAATATTCCCTTCTTTATCAGCCAAAAGAATATTATGTTCACGAGCATAAAGGGCATAAATCGCCACCCAATCTTCTTCCTTAACATCCATAAAAACATCTGTCGTTACCTCTTTTGACAGTTCAACTTTGCCGGCACTCAAAACCATTTTTAAAGTTTCTGACAGCTTAACTTGTTTTGCTGGCTGGAAAGTCCCATCGTCATATCCTTTAATAAAACCATCTTCTTTTCCTGCCATCACAAACGTAAAAAACCAATTAGCCTTCTTTACATCAGGGAAACTCTCTTCATAATCTTTAGTCGTATCAATCTTAAAAGCCTTGGTAATTATTTTTGTCGCCTCAGCTCTATTTATCGCTTTGTCAGGTCCAAAAGTGCCATCATTATATCCATTTATAATATCTTTTTCTTTCAAGTACTCTACGGCGTCGTAATAAGTATTATCACCTTGTACATCACTAAAAGTAGCCGCACTTACAGCTTGAGCATTAGCAAACAAGGAAAGACCAAAAATAACTAACACCAATTGTTTAATAAAATTTTTCATAGGACAAAAAACAAATTATCATACATTGAACTTGCACGCCACACAGAACAGATTTTCAAAACCTGTATTCCTTGCCTAATTTAAGTCTATGAATAAAGAAGTTCTCCAGGATGATATTTATCTAAATGCTCTTTTCCGATTAATTCAACTAATCTATGAGTAACTTTATCCATTTTTACGCTCTCTTGGACGCCTCTTTTCATATCTCTGATAATAGCAGTTCCTTCACGAACTTCGGTTATGCCAATCAAGACTGCAAACGGAGCCTGAAACTTATGGGCCAATTTTAATTGAACATTAATCGCTCCTTTACCAAGAGCTCCCATGGTTTTAAGTCCAGCTTCACGCATTTCATCAATTAAATTTAAACATTTTCTTTTTGCCTCTATTCCCAATTGAGCTACGAAAACATGTAGTTCATCCTTCTTTGGAACACGAATTTTTTCACGTTTCATATTCGCAATAATTCTCTCAATTCCTGCGGCAAATCCAACAGCCGGAGTTGCTTGACCACCCATCAATTCAACAAGTCCATCATATCTGCCACCTCCACCAATTGCATTTTGAGCGCCTTCAGATTTATCCCAGAATTCGAAAACAGTTTTTGTATAATAATCCAATCCTCTAACCAATTTTGGATTTTCAGTATATTCGATTCCTACTTCATCCAAATAACTCTTTAGTTCTTCATAATGTTCAAGTGATTCTTTGTCTAAATAGTCAGTCATTTTAGGCGCAAGAGAGGCCAAGATTTGGCAATCTTCCATCTTACAATCAAGTAATCTCATTGGATTTTTATTCAATCTATATTTGCAATCCTCACACAAAGATCTCTCTTTCCCGGCATAATAATCCTGTAAAACTTGCATGTATTTTTTGCGTGATTCAGATGTCCCGATAGTATTTAATTGTAAATTGAACAGTTGATCGATTCCCAAATCTCCATATATTTTCATCGCTAAATGAATCAATTGTGCATCAAGAGCTGGATCGGTTTCTCCAATGACCTCAAACCCAAATTGCCAAAATTGCCTATATCGACCCTTTTGAGGACGATCATATCTAAAATGTGGCTCGATATAATAAAGCAAAACCGGTTGTGGCCACTGATTCATATTATTTTGAATATAACTTCTGACTACTCCGGCAGTACTTTCAGGCTTCAGAGTAAGACTTCTGCCCTTATGGTCAGGGAAAGTATACATTTCCTTTGTAACGATATCGCTAGCCTCTCCAATACTGCGTTTAAAAACATCTGTATATTCAAACATTGGAGTAGAAATACGGCGAAAACCAGCCTGTCTAGCACGATGACGAACGACTTTTTTGATATATGTAAAATAATCCTGATCCTCTGGAAGAATGTCATGCACTCCCTTTGGAGTCTGGAAGGGGAATACTACCGCTGTCGATTCTTTGTCGTCGGGCATTTTTAGTTGAATTAGTTTATAACTTTAGTTTAAGACTGAACCCAACTCTAACACTTTTCCGCTATTTTTCAAGAATAAATTAATTGCAGCTTTCGATCTCAAATGAGGTCGATGGAGTAATATTCGTACAAGGCTTAAATTTTTTCGGATTCAATTGGTATAAATGATAAGCTGCCGCTGCAATCATGGCTGCATTATCAGTACAAAATATCAAAGATTTTGGATATCTGAATTTTACTTTTTTTGGCAATTTTGACTCAATTACTTCGCGTAATCTGGTATTTGCAGAAACTCCTCCTGATAAATGTAATTCTTTAACTTCTGGATATTTCTCATAAGCCATCATCAATTTATCAGACAAAACCTCTACAACTGCTTCTTGAAAACTGGCTGCCAAATCATTTTTAAATTTGTCAGGAAGTTCAGCTTCGCTAAACACACTATGGTTTTTGGCATATGCTTTTGCTTCATTCAAAACAGCAGTTTTTAAACCTGAAAAACTGAAATCCAAACTGCCTTTTTCTAGATAACTTCTTGGTAAGTCAAAAGCCTTTGCATCTCCATTTAAAGCGGCTTTTGAGATGACTGGTCCTCCTGGATAACCGAGGCCTAAAATTCTAGAAACTTTATCAAAAGCCTCACCTGCGGCATCATCCCGGGTCTCTCCTAGGATTTCAAATTTGTGATGATCACGCATTAAAACTAATTCATTATGACCACCTGAAACTGTCAAAATAATAATTGGAAATTTTGGTACTTTCTTGTAATCCTGCTTTCTTTTATCATCCTTGGAATTGACCTGGGGAGCATCCAACCAGTTCGAATAAATATGTCCAACAATATGCTGCACCGGAATCATCGGAATATTTTTCACATACGAAATCACATTCGCAGTTTCAGTTCCAATAATCAAAGAACTCACTAGTCCAGGGCCTTTGGTAATCGCCAAGGCATCTATTTTATCCCATCCACATCCGGCAATTCCCAAACATTCATCCAACACTGGAATAATTTTCAAAACATGCTCACGTGCTGCCACTTCAGGAACTACCCCTCCAGTTTTAGCATGTAGATCTATTTGGGAAGCAATCACGTTTGCCAAAACCTTATGTCCATTTTCCACAATGGCCACAGAAGTCTCGTCACAAGATGTCTCAATTGCTAGAATTTTCATG
>JBAYNL010000088.1:0-5365 GCA_041678805.1 Candidatus Altimarinota bacterium
AGCTCTGCTAATTTTCTTGCTGATTCACTTAACTTTTTCCCAGCTGTTAATACTGTTTCTGGCACTGTTTTTACCTTTGCTACTAAGCTAGGTGCTGGCGTTGCTGCTCCTTCTGCCGCCAAGGCTGCTTCTGGCTCCATTCCTGTTAATTCTTTTACTTTTCCTCGTAAGGCTGCGACTCGACTTTCAGCTTGCTCTAAGGCCGCTGGTCCTCCTTCAAATTCCGCAATTTTTCCTTCAGCAAGTAACCTTCTTCCTCTTGCTACTGTTCCTTCTGCTGTTTTTAATTCTCCAACTGCTTCTTTTGCTACTGGTGTCCATGCTTTCACTGCTTCGGCTGTTGATGCTGCTAATGCCCTTGCTGCTCTTGCGGCTTTAGCAGTTCTTGTCACTCCAGCAACAGCTTCAGTCCCTCTAGAAACTGTTCGAAGAACAGCGCCTCCTGTTTCTCCCATAGTCATCCCCAAAGTTGTTCCTTTTACTTTCGCTAACATACTGACTTTTGCTGCTTTTGTAACCATTCCTAACCCCTTAGTTCCAACGAGAGTTCCCATGAATGTTCCTAGCATTTCTGCTTTCCCGTTTTGATCAGCTTTATCCCACGCATCTCCCATTTGGCCAATCATTGCTTGGAACTTCTCCCAATTATCATCACAGAAAATAAGAGAAGCAGACGCTTCCCCAATCATCTCCGCTAATGCTATGTAGGTTCTTGGATCGAGCATGCTGACAACTCCCTTTACGACTCCGACGCTATATGCTTTTAAGAATTCCCATGATTCTGCCAATCCTTGCTTTGTAGTAACTTGGTCGTAGGCTAAACTCAAAAATTGACCCGCAAATCCAGGATGTTGTAGATTTACCCAGAAGTCCATTTTGTCTTTAATTTGTCCCATTTTTCTTTGGCCCTCCGGATAAACTATTCGCGTGTAAGCAGCCAGAGCTACGTATTCCTCAAGTACCTGCTTGGTAGTTTTTTCAATTTCTTTTTCGTACATAGCTTCCATGCGTCCACAAATAGCTTCCAGTAGCCCTCCTTCTGCCCTGGCCTCCTCAAGTCCTTGGTGGAGACTCGTTAGGTGTTTCAGTTTCATCTCCAACTTAGATAAATTTCTTGCAAAATTATCTTTGCGGATACCTTCTACGAGTTTTCCAGTTTCAATGGATTTACCTTGTCCCGCTGAAATTGTTGTTTTAATTTTAACTAAAAGTGCGAACGCTCTTGTATTTAGAGCTTCGATCGCACCCCTTAGCGCCTCTTTACTATCCGTGGCAAGTCTTTCTAGTTCTCCCGATAATATTCCGAAGTTTTTACCAGCTGCCTCCTGAGTAGACGCCCATAGAGCGGTTTTGTCTTCCGGAGTGAGATTTTGATCTCCATCTATTACGGTCTTCAATTCGAACTCTTTTTGTCCATATTCTTTTTTAAATCTTTCTTCATCTATAAGCTTGGTATCATTAACCGCTGCATCCTGTTCTTTTGCTTTTATTTTTTCTGCATAAATATTGGCTGATTCTGACATATTTATTTTTGTTAAAATTTAATTTATATTTTGTTTAGATTTTATTTAGGTCTTCCAATAAGGCTGTTTTTGTAGCCTCTTCTTTTTTTGTGGTTTTTTCTTCTTTAACTTTGTAAACATTCTTTTTTGCTTCGCTAAAAAACTGACCAATTTCAGGAAGATGTGAAGTGTATAATTGAGACTGTTTTGTACTATATTCGTTTTTTAGATTATTTATTTCTTTTTCGGCAGTGGAAAAGAAGCTTACCACTTCCTCAAATTGTTGTTCATTGAGAGAGGGGATTAAGCTTATGAAGTTTTCCTTGTCTAGGGATCCGATAACTTCTGATCGATTTATCAAAGTTATTAAATCTTCTGCATTTTGATTTTGAATAGTTGTCATAGTTTTTGTTTTTAGTTTTAAATTAATTATGTTATTATAACATTTTTCCCGTCGATGGTCAAACTCAATTTTGCCATATTGTTTTACATTGTGTATTGTGGTTAAAAGATAAAAATTGTCATATGGATAAACAAACTAAAATCGCGATTTTGGGGCTGGGGGTGGAGGGGAAGGCTATGCTGGAATACCTTGTAAGGCATAACTTTTTGAATATTACTGTGTGCGATCAAGATATTGACGTGGCGAATGCTTTACCTAAGGGTGTGTCTTCTCAACTGGGAAAAGATGTTTATTTGAATGACCTAGATAAGTTTGAAGTTATTTTTAGAACTCCTGGAGTAAAATTTTTGACTCCACAAATTCAGTTAGCTCTTATAAAGGGAGTGAAAGTGACGAGTTGTATTAAATATTTTTTAGAAAATTGTCCATGTCCAGTTGTTGGAATAAGTGGAACCAAAGGGAAGGGGACTACTGCCACTTTGATTCATGAGATTTTGCAAGAAGGCGGATATACCTCTTATCTTGGGGGAAATATTGGCAAGCCCCCAGTTACCTTTTTGGATGACGTTAAACCGAATGATGTCGTGGTTTTGGAATTATCAAGTTTTCAACTGCAAGATTTGGATGTAAGTCCTCGTTATGCAGTTTTACTAAACACAACAAATGACCATTTAGATTATCATATAGACAGAGATGAATACATGAGGGCAAAAGAGGGCTTAATTGCAAATCAACCCAGTGATGGAGTAGTCGTAATGAATAAAGATTATGAATATGTTGATTATTATAAATCGATAGTGAAGGGGAAAACGCTCTGGATAAGCCGAAAAGAGAAAGTGGAAAATGGAGCATACGAGAAAGACGGAACAATATTTTATTGTCAAAACGGAGCGTGTTCCGAAATTATTAAAACTTCGGAAATTGGACTAATTGGTTCTCATAATTTGGAGAATGCGATGCCGGCAATCTCTATCGCAAAAGAATTTATGGTGAAAGATTCTGTGGTGGCAAAAATTTTGAAAGAATTTAAAGGGTTGCCAAACAGGCTGGAATTTGTGAGAGAAGTAAGCGGAGTGAAATATTATAATGACTCATTCTCGACAAATGCCGAGACTTCTATGGCAGCGATTGACAGCTTTGATCAGCCAACAGTCTTGATTGCGGGAGGATCAGATAAAAACCTGAGCTATGCCAAATGGGCAGAGAAAATTTTGACGAAAGAAAGTTTGAGAACTGTGATTTTAATCGGCGCTACTGCTGATATCATGGAAAATGCCTTAATGGCGGCCGAGGGAAATATTGGGCATGTCACTCCTACTAAAATTTTGAGAAAAGGGGATTTGGCAGAAGCTACTTTAGAGGCCTGCATGGAAGCGGAAGAAGGATGGGTGGTCGTGATGTCTCCTGCTGCTGCAAGTTTTGATATGTTCAAAAATTACAAAGAAAGAGGGGAGAAGTTTAAAGAGATTGTTAAGATTTTGCTTTAGGGGCTATTTTCAGATGTCTATTGGAGTTGCTTTCGTTTTTTTAAGTAACTGCAACATTTCTTTGCTGACAGTTTTGGTAACAATCAACATGATTCCGTAAATGCCAATTCCGACCAATACTAAAAGGATTACATTCCAATGATGTAAAAACTTGTAAGTAATCGGCTCAAGTAGATATAGAGCCAATCCCATCACTAAAGCTGAGAAAATAATTTTGAAAAGATTTTTGAAGTTGATAGAAAAATCCAAATATTTTTTCGCCACGAAATAGGTGCCCAATAAAATGAAAAGTTCGCTTAATACACTGGTGGCAGTTGCTCCGCGGAACCCGTAAATAGGGACAAAAATGAAGTCGGCTAAGATGGCGAAAAGCACACAAGCTGCGTTGATATAAAGTAGTTTTGTCTGCTTATTTAAAGCCACTAGAATAAAGCTGAAAAGAATATTTAAAAACTGGAAAAGAACCGCCAATACTAATATTTTTAAAGCGACATCTGAACCATAAAAACCTTCATGACTTAAATAATCTTTCGTGCTAATAATCGAAATCGTTGAAGTAGCGAGCACTACTCCACCCACGGCCATCGGGACAGCCATTGCCGCCAAAAAATCAAAAGAATATTTAATGATATTTTTATATTTATCGTTTTTTTCTTGAAGAGACTTGGTGAGAACTGGCAAAACCGAATTCATAAAATATAACGGGAGAACCGTGAGTTGTTCCAAAATTCTCATCGCAACAGCATAAATACCAACTTCTTCCTGCCCTCTCATCATTGAAATAAAAAGTGAATTTACACGGAAATAAACTGTATTTAAAATCAGTGCAAGCCCATAAGGAAGGGCTTTTACAAAAACGTCTTTCCAAATATCAAAATCGAATCTGTATTCTATAGGTGTTATTTTTCTGACATAATGATTCGTCATCATAGTCATGGCTAAATTTCCAAATATACCAGCCATAATCAGCATGTAAAAACCCATTTCTTTGTTGTCGGGAAACCCAAAAAATACGACGTAAGCCATTATAGATACTGAAACTATTTTACCAACAACGACCGCGATTGAAGCCAATCCCATTTGCAATTTTGTCTGAAGAACGCTAGAGATCGTGCCATTTATAATTGTAAGAAATGTGGTAATAGAGGCAATCGCGACTCCTAAAGCAACATGCGTTGTTTTGTAGCTGGGGATTAAATAGACAGTGGCAACTGCCGCCCCCATCGTGATAATTACCAAAATTGTTCTCAAGGAAATGATATTCCCGATTAATTTAGGAATTCTAGATTCGTCTTTGGACATTTCTTTTACGGCAATCGTGAATAACCCAAGATCCGCTGCTATTCCAAAGAAAGCCAAAAATTCATAGACCATTACGTATTCGCCGTAACCCTGGACAGATAAATATGTTGTGGAAATTTTCACTACTCCAAGTCCGAGTATCGCCAAAGCAGCCTTCCCAATTATTTGGGCTATAGTGTTTGAAAGAATTTTTCTAGCAATGGACATAGATGATAATTAACGCGGGTCCTGCCAGTGAAGATTAAAATTTTTCTCGTCACGTCCTCGTCTGCATACGCAGACTTGCGGATTGTTCCTTGAAAATATTTTAACCATTCCCTGTCACCCGCTTTATTGTTACGCCACATGATGGCTCGCCGTTGGCACAATATTTGTTCAAAAATATTTGTACCTTCCTTGTCACCCGCTTTATTTGGTATACTGCGGGTGCTAATTTACATTTTTTTATGCATGAAATAAAGGCGAAACTAGAGGAAGTATCAGGATTAATTGATGTTGGACTAAAAAATATCGATATTCCTACGAGAAAAGTGACGCTCTCTAAATTTAATGAGGAATTAATGAGTCCAGATTTGTGGGATAATCGTGAAAATGCTCAGGAATTAACTCAAAAAGCTGCTCATTTGACGAAGCTAATTGAAACTTGGGAGGGAATGAGAGCGGAGGCCGAT
>JBAYNL010000089.1:0-5354 GCA_041678805.1 Candidatus Altimarinota bacterium
CCATACTACTATCACCATCCCTGGCGATCCTAGTAATAATACACCTATTATCATCTGCAATCTCAAAAGTTCCTCCATTCACTAACGCTTTCGCCGCATCTGCATTCTTAACGTATTCAGCAACATTACGATGTACCGCATCTCTTACCACGTTGGAAACAACATCTCCCGCCGGAGAATAAGTTTGAGTTACGTCGGTAGAAAACTGCATTGTAGAGAGGATCGTGCCATGAATAATGGCCGCAGTATTATCAAGGAAACTTCCGTCAATTTTTGGCAATTTATTGGAATAATATTTAACCAAATTTGTAACCCCACCGTCAGTTTTAGTATATTCAATCGTACTATAAATCGCCGGAGCAACCATTTTTGGACAAATAGCTACCGGCTGTCCATCTACTTCTGGCAATTTAGGAGTTACTTCAATAGTCTTCGTTCCATTAACCACATTATTGTAAGTTAACTTACATGAGCCATTTTTTAATTTAGCACTAGAACATTCATTTACCCCCGCATTACCATTACCAGAAATCTTCATCGTAAACGGCGCACTCGTACAACTTGGATCCACCGCTTTTCCGGTAGAATCATAAGCTAAAATCAGGTTAACAGCATTAACAGCCCCAACCAGGCCATTTTTTATATCCATTTTTACCGTAAAAGGAATATCTCTATTGGCTGTTATCGCATCAACCAAATCGCTTGTAACAAGACTAGAAATCTCAACAGCCGGTCTGAATCTCAAATAAACCGGTTCTTCGTCTGGCGAAATATTCCCTGCACTTACAAGATTCCCCTTCTTGTCTATGACAAATGAATCCACGCTTCTCAATGCCAAATTATTAGACTCACTTTCGTCCCAGTTAAGAAGAGTCTTCATTCCCAGGAACATTTCGTTATCAAACATTGCTTCCGCCATCGTTTTTACCGGAGAAACATTTCCTCCCGACGTCGGAGCACAAGAGGTAACTTTCTTTTTTAAGCGATAATGCCCTTTTTCAACTTGATCAAAAAGCGTATCAAAATTTGAGCCAGTAATCGGATTATACGTCACATCTATTGTAATCGGTTTATAATTAACACCTCCTTTTTTCGCGGCCCACGGACTAGATAATCCACTTATTGGCCCTGCAATTAGAGCAGGATCAATCTGATTAAGTTTCACTGTATCCGCCCACGAGAACACCAAATGAATAATATCTTTATCATAATCTCTTGGCACTCCATCCTTCCCAGCAATATACAAATCAAGAGAATATCCATCTGTACAATTCGCTACAGGCAGACTTCCCAAATTTACAGAACTAATCAAGTCTGAATCAGGTACCGGTAAAATACAAACTCCCTCTTCTGTAAAAAATGGCGGCTTACAATTTGGTGGATTAGATGAACATGTTCCACCACTTGCCAAAGGAGCTTGTGGATAAACAGTACAACATCCGGCATCATCCAATTTTCCATTATCTTTAAGATCATCGCTACATATCGTCGCAATAGTCTTAGTCAAATCATGCTCAATCTGATCATCATCAAGAAAACAAAGTTCCCCATAGTCACCACAAGAATTAATCTCATAATCATAATATGGACCACACATTTCAAATTCATATCCATTCGGCAAACAACAAGGATAACCAGCGGTCCTTTCTGTACACTCATCCGCAGCCATCGGCAACAACTCAATTGTTACCCCCCTCATATTTAAATACACGCCAGCCTGAGTCCAAGCATATCCACTAAGATCCCAATACGTAGATGAATTTGCCCTCTGAGTAGCAATCACTTTATATAAAGGAACTCTTTGATTATCACTAAAACTGATATATCCAAAAGCTGAATTCCACGCAAATCCAGTTAGTAAACGTTGAGTATCACTCCCTCCATGCCCCTTTCTTCCAACTGTAACTCCATAAGAATATTCCCCACACCCTATTCCTAAATTTTCTCCATCATTCCCATTTTCGCCATTACAATATAAAGACAAGAATCCTAAATTATCATTCCAAGCATAACCACGTAGTCCATAAGTATCATCTGGATCCGGTTTAGCAACACAAGCCGCTTGCTCCTTATTTGGAGCATAACCTTTTCCCGGAGTAATTATTCCAAGCTCTGCAAGAACAGAATTCCCCGGAGCAGCATCAACGTGAGAATCAAAATTAGTTATACCATGATCAACCTGACTTGCCGTAACCTTGCTAGTCATTCCAAATATTTCACTATTACAATCTCCATCCCCTAAGTTAACTAGTTTCACAGTCTTTGTTTCCCCAGAAATGGTAATCCCCACAGTCTCATCTTCTGCAACTTTATAAGGAATCGTAACAATCATGGTAAGAGCTGAAGTCTTATTTTTTGGCATAACCATCTTTGCCGGTGCGGCTGTATCCACAGTCGGAACAAAATAAACATTATAATCATCGTTCCTGGTTGCACCTGAAAAAGAAACATCGAACTGTTGATCACTCGCTTGTGCCACAACTCCCTCCGGCCATGAAGCCGTTACGGAAAAATACCCACCTCTTACAACTTCTGTTTTATCAATAGTGAAATCAATCTCGGTTGGTAACACTGGAGTATAAGTACTAGTAATAGTACACGTTTTGACATCTCCGTTAACCAATGTAATAACCCCACTCGCATTACAACCACCAGAAAAAGTAGATGTATAATTTGGTTTGGCTGTCGTTGCCGTAACATTATACGTCCCAGCAGTAACCGTGTTTTCAATACTATTTGCCACAACCGCTGATCCAACTTTCAAGGTGAAATTTCCAGCTGTAGCATCTCCTCCAACGATATTATTTACAACCGTGATTTTTGGGGCAGCAGCAGCATTAACATCATCATAAGCAACCGTACAGCGTTCATTCACTCCAGCTGTAATCGTAAAAGGAAAAAGTGGAACCCCTCCTCCTACACAAGACACAGAAACCGTATACCCCGCCATAGCCCCCGCAGAAATAGAAATTCCCGTCTCTCCCTTAACTATGATAGATCTATTCGCCACTCCAGGAAAAGTAACAGAAGTTGCAGGATATGCTCCTCCCGCAATCACCACCCCAGACCCATTGACCAAAAGGATTTTGGACGCCACTGCTGAGCTAAGGGTAATACTCGCATCTGCAACTCCTTTAGTGCCTCCATCATTATTGGTAATAGTCGTAAAAATATTCAACGTTCCATTTGCGATCACGTCTGTAATTGTAGCTCTCGCTGGCTTTCCCTGAGGATAAATAACATTCACTCCATCAAAAGCTTCTCCCGGAGTTGCAAGGAAATCTCCCGCTATCGTTAAATCCACTGTCTCATTTCCTTCAACCGCAATATCAGATAAGGCATTCAATAATCCCAATCCAAAAATTCTAATAGTTGGAATCGTTATAACCCCCAAGGCATAATCTGTATTATTAATTGCAGTTCCGCCTATTTGAACAGGGACCGTCAACGGATTCGATAATGTCCCTCCCACTACTGACGCTTCAATATTCACAGAACCTCCTTCCCCTACGGAAGAAATTACCCACTGCAATCTCAATGTCGGCCTATTCTTAATCACCACGTTCAGAGCAGATGGAATACTAATTCCAGCTATCGGATTCGCAGTCAAAATTGCCGCTTCCCCATCATCAGCAAACTCATCAGGCAACGCTCTAAAGTTCGCAGTCCCAACAAGTTTACCAGCTGGAATCACAATCGGCGCACCAAAAGTATAATCAACATTTCTCGTCGCTAATCCCCCATATCCAAAATTAATCGTAGTGTTCGAAGCCACTGCTTTCGTCAAAGTCGCCGTAACAACCGTAGTTTCTCCTTCACGAACAGAACTCGCACTAAACGTTAAAACAGGTAAAATTGCCGGAATATTTGGAAGACCAAGATCTGGAACATTCATTCCAACAGCCCCAACCACACGACTAACAATTCCAACTGAAAATATTATTGCTACCAAAACTGCCATCCGAACAACGACAGAAAAAAGATTTTTCTTGAACATAAAAAAAACATTAGGAATAAGGATTTGTTTACTAAGGCTAAATTTAGCACAAAGCGCTAAAAGAACAAACGTTTTCTTCCTCTAAAGCCTACTCCTCTCTTTTTCCATCCTGTCCAACTGTAAATTTTTCGCCATTTTTATTCTCAACCACAATTCCTTTTCCATCCTTAGTATTTTCCACAGGTCTATCCCAAGTCGCAAATTTACACTTCGGGAATTTATTGCATCCCCAGAAAACTCTTCCTCCTTTTCTGGTACGTCTTTCCACTAATTGCCCACCTCCACACTTTGGACACTTAACACCTGAGAATACTGTTATAGAAACGATATTTTTGCATTCTGGATATTTACTACATCCCAAAAATGGACCATATTTCCCATTTTTCACTTCCATGTCAGCTCCACATTTTTCACATTTTTTATCCTTAAATTTCTTTTTTAATTCTTTCACTTCTTCCGATTCCAATTCTTGTTCATGAGTTGGTTTCGCATCAGAACCCAGATGTCCACCCTCTCCATTTTTCAAAGGTCGTGCATTTTTACACTCCGGATAATTACTGCATGACAAAAATTTTCCAAATCTTCCCAATTTAATAATCATACTCTTTCCGCATTTTTCACAAATTTCATCCGTTTCCGCATTTACAATGTCCGATTTTTTCAAAGTCAGATCTTTTTCTTTAACATTTTTATTAAACGGCACATAAAATTCCCTGATCACAGGAACCCACTTTCTTTTTCCTTCTTCAATTTCATCAAGTTTCTCCTCCATTTCAGCCGTAAATTTATAATCTACAATATCCGAAAAATGTTCTACCAACATATCCGTCACAACCATCGCCACGTCCGTTGGCTTCAGCGCTTTTCCCTCTTTTTCAATATATCCACGAACCATTATTGTCGAAATCGTAGGAGCATAAGTAGACGGTCTACCAATTCCCTCGCTCTCCAGTTTTTTTACCAAAGACGCCTCTGTATATCGAGCAGGTGGTTTTGTGAAATGTTGTTCATCGTTTAATTTTTCCAATAAGATTTTTTCACCTTCTGTAAGTTTAGGTAAAAATTTCTCACCATCTTGTTTTTCTTCTTCTTCCAAATCACGACCTTCCATATAAACCTCCATAAAACCTGGAAATTTTACGGTTTGTCCCGTAGCCACAAATGTTGCCACATGAGAAGCTCCCTTGTGCGCCTCTATTTCCGCAGCCACCCTTTCCAAAACCGCTTCCTTCATCTGACAAGCAATCGCTCTTTTCCAAACTAAATCGTAAAGTCTCCATTGATCTTTAGACAAAAATTTCTCAGCCTGATCAGGATGCAAATGCATATCTACCGGACGAATAGCCTCATGCGCTTC
>JBAYNL010000090.1:0-5323 GCA_041678805.1 Candidatus Altimarinota bacterium
GCGCCACAGGAGGCGCAAATGCTGGACACACTATTCATATTCCAGATAAAAACAATCCTGGAAAAAGCAAAAAGTTTGTCTTTCATCTTGTCCCAGCCGGAATGCTAACTGAAGGGAAAATTTGTGTTGTCGGAAATGGCGTAGCTATGCACCTACCGACTTTTTTTGAAGAAATCAAAATTTTAGAAGAAGCCGGAATTAATACCGCAGAACGTTTATTTATTTCAGACAGAGCTCACTTACTTTTTGAATGCCACAAAAGTATCGACGAACTTCAAGAAATAACTAAAGACAAAAAGAAAATTGGCACAACCAAAAGAGGAATTGGACCATGCTATACAGACAAAGCTCGCCGCATCGGACTAAGAGTCCATGATCTAATAAATTTTGAAACATTTTCAGCAAAATATCGAGAAAATGTCGAAATACTTCAAAAAGCTTACGGCAAATTTAAATACGACATCGATCACGAATTAGCTTACTACAAAGAAATCACGACCAGATTAAAACCAATGATTATTGATAGTGCCTATTATTTAAATCAAGCCTTAGACAGAGGCCAAACTATTTTAGTAGAAGGAGCTAATGGCACATTGCTTGATCTCGATCACGGTACTTATCCTTACGTCACTTCTTCCAGCGCATCTGCTGGTGGAATTATTACCGGAACAGGAATCGGACCAACCAAACTCAAAAGTATCATCGGAATAATGAAAGCATATACCACTAGAGTAGGAGAAGGACCTTTCCCTACAGAACTCACGGACGAACTTGGAGAAAAAATTCGTACAATCGGAGGAGAATTTGGAGCAACCACCGGCCGTCCACGCAGATGTGGCTGGTTTGATGCTGTTGTCGGAAAATACAGCGTCATGATTAATAGCTTAACTTCTATCAATCTCACCAAACTAGATGTTTTAACTGGTCTCCCTACTTTAAAACTCGGCACAAATTACAAATATATGGGAGAATATCTAAAATCTTTCCCTGCTAGTCTTGAAACATTGAAAGACATCGAAGTAGAATATATCGAAATGCCGGGATGGACAGAAGATTTAAGCAAAATCCGCAAATATGAGGATCTTCCAGCGAATGCAAAAGCCTACGTTGAAAAAATCGAAGAATTAATTGGCTGTCCTGTTAATTTTATCGGAGTAGGAATTGAAAGAGCCGCCATGATTTTCAAAGACTAAACCAAAATAGGATATTCCCCAGCGGAAATTTTATGTTCTTTTGCTTGATCCCAAATTTTACCAGCTTCTTTTACTAAATTTAGAAATCTAGCTTGCCTTCGATCCATTCCCATAGAAGGACTTAATTTTTTCAAATTTCTAACAGAAATATTTCTTCCATTAGCAATAGGGCAAGCACCTATAGAAGCCCGATTTGTTCTAGGATCCTTTTCTATCCCATAAACACATGGATATATTTTCCCATTCAGGCCAGACTCATCCACATAGTCCAATTGCAAGACCCACATAGGCAATTTCTGCCCACCTGCAAGTAAATAGCAATTAACAACTTTCTCTTTTTCATCATGCTCAATACTATAAACAGGTTCTGATTTATTACCATCTTGTAATTGCCAACAGAAATCAATAACCTTACCCTTCTCCCCATCTCTTGGCCTTTCTTCAGTCAACCCAATCGGCCCAGTATAAGGCAACTTCATGATATGTCCCTGACGAGATCCATCCATGCCCAAACTAGTCAAAAGAGTTAATTGAGGCGGCTTTTTCTTACCTTTACCCTTTCCTTTTACAGCCCCTCTCCCAACATTTTCCACCTTAAAAGAATGAGACACCTCAAATAATCTTGTCGCTTCTCTCCCCACAGTCAATGGTTTCGCTGTTGAGATAATTCCCCTCACAAAACTCATTTTTGCATCCATTGTTCTTTTCAAATATGCCTTATCTCCTCCCTCTTTAAATTCATCTCCCTTTAATTTTCTAGCATATTTATTTAGCAATTTATGTAATTTTCCAGGGAAATAACGCTGCATATATTCAATAAATCTACCATTAACCAATTCACCATCACCACCTCTCTTCGTTAAAATTGTCAAAAGTAGAATAAAAAGCCTCAACCTATCCTTCGAAAACAAAATCCATCCTTCTTTCATCAAAGATTCCATATCAACATCTTCCGGGAAAAGATCTTCATCCCCAAATCCACATTGTCTCTCGTATACCTTTCTAATTTCTCCATCAACATCCTTAATATCAGCAAAAGGATCCGTCATAGATCTAAATCCAAAATCATACTTATCATTAGAAACAGCTGAAATCAAATCCATTACAAAATTATCAAACCCATTTTCAAAACCCAACTTTTTAAATAATAAAGCTCTTCTAGATTCCCTATATCTATCATGATCTTCGTTATACTCATCTGCAGCAGTATAAACCAATATTTGCCCCTCAACACTAATAGCCTTAGTGATAGGATCACCCTCCTCTTCAGTTAATCCATTTTTATTAGATGATGATTTATATTTAAAATTAAAATGTAATCCCCTATGCGCCCCACCACTAGCCTCATTCGTTTTTCCAGTATCTAAAGAATAATCCAAGCTATCAACATCTATACTATTTCCAAACCTTGAAATTATTACACCTAAAACTTTTTCCATAGCTTTTTCCGCCTTTGCTTTATTAAAATCCCCGTTATCATCATAACAATCCTCTTTTTTCAAAAATATCCTCATTCTAGCAAAATCTCCAATCTCAGTAGTATCATACAAATCTCTACGTAGAATTTTATCTATAGTCGAATCCAAGGGCTTCACTTCAGCGACCTCCACCCTATCAACTTCAATTCCATAATTATCAACTTCAAAATCAGCCTTCGGTTTTCCATCTTTATCTCGCGGAGGATTCAAATAACAACGCCCATTAGGCAATGACATCCCGAAATCACCAATATCTTCTCTTAGATTAACCGAATTAGCCACATAAGAAACCTCGTTTACTTCACTTTCATGCAAAAGCACTATATGCATTACTTTCAAAAGCAGATGAGCTTTTTTCAAAATATCAAAAGAATGTTCATCTACAGGTAAAAAATTTGCATATAACTGAACTTCCGCCAAAGAAGTACAAGTCGATAATTCAGGACCCAAAAATCCGGCACTAAATGTTGCCTCAATATAACGTTTTGCTTTTATCATTAGTCCTACCAAAAATTCATCTTTACCACCTTCAGCACATCGAGACTGCCAAGCTTTACTAAGATTCATAACCAAAGCCGCCACTTTTCCATGCAAGAGCTGTTCAAAATGCTTCGAAGGCAAAACTCCAGACCTAAAAATAGAAACTTTAGGATCACTAACCAAATCCTCTGCCCCCGGATCTTTGAATACAGACTCAATAACATGCTTATCAACCCCTAAATAAAAAACACTGTCCGAATCGGAAAAAGAACTAATCACCATATTTACATCTAACCCATCCTTGGAAGCATATTTAGCCGCAAAAGCTTCTATTCTCCCAACAACATCAGCCTTCGTGACATCAATCTTAAAAGAAAAAATTGTACTTAACGTTTTAACTGTATTCGCCACTAATTCATCTTTTTCTTTCTTTTCAAGTTCAGCTTTTTCTTTAGCCTTAAGTATAAAATCATAAGCAGCCGGACTTGGCACAACCTGCTCCGCTAGACGAAACGGCAATTCGGGAAGAACTCCTATCGCCATAGTTCTAGTTCTTTCAGCCATTGCCGCAATACGAGCCACTAAGACTCGATCTTCTAATGTAGACAACCCCTCTTGGCGCCCTCTAATTCCAGCCCCCTCCATTCCTGCTAATATTTCTTGTAAAAAATACTCAGTATATTCTAAAGCAGATCTAATTTCTTGCAAAGTTTTAGAAGAGACTACCGTAAGAGGAGAATCCTCGCCATTACCAACTACATCAAGAGAAGCTCCCTCTAAAGGATCTCCACCCCCTCCCTCCAAAGAATCAACAAGAATATTCTGCAAACTATCATCCGCCACAACAGCAGATTCCCCTTGCTGATGGGCAACTTTATTCTCATCTAAAAAAGCAACACCATAACCATTTTTTCCAACACCATCTGGACTTCCACTCATTATTTACAATTATTATTTGTACAAATTAGCACGCAAAATACAACAAAAAAACAGAACTGTCAATAAGTATATCCTGGTGGGCGCCAAGGGATTCGAACCCCTGACCCTCTGGGTGTAAACCAGATGCTCTAACCAACTGAGCTAGGCGCCCATATCTCAAAAATCGAACGTGTAATTTTTATCATACGCGAGACTTCGTTGCAAGATAAAAACAAAGTTCTTGCGTCAACGGGGTCCGGCTCTTTTTTCTTAAAACTCTTGCTACTGACCGTAGCGAGTTTTTTCAAAAAAAGTCCTACGCTTCCTCTCCTAACGGCGAGTCCGCTCCGGAACACGCCTACCTCTCCGCTTTCTGGTGCCCAGAAGAGGACTTGAACCTCCACCCCCTTGCGAGGACTACCACCTCAAGGTAGCGCGTCTACCAGTTCCGCCATCTGGGCATATTCGTAAATTTTTCAAAAAACCGCGCGGATTCTAACACAAATTTATTTCTATTCAAAATCTTTACTACCATTCAAGATAACTTCAACAACCATTTGCTGACCATTATGCCATACCAAAAGGCTTATCTTAGCGTTAGGCTCGTAATTTCTGATAACTTTATTTAAAGAATGTTCAGCGTCAAGCTTTTGCCCATCAACTTCCAAAATAACATCACCTTCTTTAAGCCCAGCCTTATAGGCATTACTTTTTTTCAACACAGGATCTATCAAACCAACATCATCACCGACAATCAAAGCACCATATTCCAAAGTTTGATCTATTTCTTTTGCCTGATTTTTATTCAACATAACATATCTCACGCCCAAAACCGGTCGAACAATTTCTCCATATTTTTTTATACTATCCACATCCGGCTTCAAATCATTTACAGGAATAGCAAATCCAACCCCTTCAGCATTTTCCTCAAGAGCCGTTATCATTCCGACAACTTCTCCATCAAGATTTATCAAAGGACCACCACTATTCCCAAGATTTATGGCGACATCTGTCTGAATTAATCCGCTCAAATTTTCACTTGGACCCTTGAAATCGTAATAGTAAGCCGAAATGTCACGTCCCAAAGCACTAATTATCCCGGAAGAAACAGAATTTGGATATTTCACCAAAGCATTTCCAATCGCCAAAACCTTCTGTCCAAGTTTCAAATTATCAGAATCACCAAGCTTTATAACAGGGAAATCCGCAATTTCGCCATCTTCTACTATCAATTTCAAAACCGCAACATCGTCA
>JBAYNL010000091.1:0-5053 GCA_041678805.1 Candidatus Altimarinota bacterium
AAAATGGGAACCAAGACAAGTCCAGCCCCTCTATTACTGACGCTTTAAAATTAGGATTAGAGAAGACAGATTTTGCTATCGAAAAAGTTGAATTAGCGGCTGAATCAGTGGCGACTGTAGACACCAAAAATTTACCAACAAATATCAAAGCAAAAGTAGAATTTTTGAAACAAAGTGTCGCTAGTTTTTCAGAAACATTAAAAGCCACTTCAAAACATTTTCCTGCCATCATGAGCCTATTGGGAGACAGATATCCTCATAGATATCTAATCCTTCTTCAAAACAATGATGAAATTAGGCCTACGGGAGGATTTATCGGAAGTTATATCATTGTAGATATGAACGATGGTTATATCGAAAAAATGGTAGTACACGATGTCTATGATTTAGATGGATCTTACGGCGGAAAAATAGAACCACCCGCTGTAATCAAAGATTTTACGCAAAATTTACGCCTTAGAGATGCAAACTATTCTCCGGATTTCTCGGTTTCGGCAGCGAAAATAAAATGGATTATGCAAAAAGAAGGAGGGTCTGGAGTGGATACCGTTATTGCAATCAATCAAAGTTTGTTAAAAGACTTTTTGGAAATCACTGGCCCAGTACAAGTTGGTAAATTCGGCGAACTAAATTCAGAAAATTACAATTTGTTATTAAGCTATATCATTGAAGGAAAAGTTTGGGGAGCAAAAGATCCGAAACATATTTTAAAAGTTTTTATTCCAGCTTTTAAATTGGCCATTTTTAAAGAAGAAAATATTGGTAAAATTACCAGTAAGCTTTATCGTGCTGCACAGCAAAAAGATATTTTGATGTGGTCCGGGGATGCAGATATCCAAGCCCTTTTTGACGCCACGGGATTAAGCGGAAGGGTCGCTCCAAACGTAGAGGGAGAAGATTATTTGAGTGTTATCAATTTTTCTTTAGGGGGAACAAAATCTGAAAAATTTATCGATGAAGCTATTTCACACGACACTAAAATTGATGAGTTAGGAAATATCATCAACGAAGTTACGATCAAACGTACTCACACATTTACTAATGATGTTTATCGTAGTTGGAAAAAGATTTTGGATTCATATGGAATCAAAGAAATGCCAGATGCATTAATTGATATTCTCGGGAGAGGAGATAACAGAACCACTATTAGGGTCTACGTACCGGAAGGGAGCACTTTAATTGATGCTTCGGGAACTGTCGAAACCAAATATGATGGAGATTTAAAAAAGACCTATTTCTGGACCAAAATGGAGATTAAAGCTGGGGAATCAAAAGAAATTACAATTAAATACAAACTGCCTTTTATTCTGCAATTAAACCCAATTGCTACCTATAAACTTACCGTTCAAAAACAGCCCGGAAGTAAAGGCACCGTTTTTACCAAAACGATTTCCGCAAACCCAAACATATATAATTTAGGCACATACCCTGATACGGCTCGCCTAGACGAAAATGACGAAATTATCTACGCCACAAATCTTCTTTACGATAAATATTTCTCCAGCGTTTGGAGTAAAAATTCTTAGCGAACTCCGTTCGCGAGACTAACGTCCAAAACGTTGTTTACGTCCAGGAGGCCATCTCTTTTTATCGCCAGTTCGGCTTCCACCACTTCTAAAAGGTCTAGAAGAAGAAGCAGAAGGTCCTTTTCTATGAGTATGTCTTGGAGGTCTTGCTGTTTGAGAAGGAGAAGCATCTGATCCACTCATTTTCGCTGGAAATGGATGACCCTCAACTACCGGAATATCTTGATTAATCAACCTCATAATATTTCTCATGTGTCTTTTTTCTTCCCAATCACAGAGAGAAATAGCCATTCCACTTAATCCAGCTCTTCCAGTTCTTCCTATTCGGTGAACATAAGTTTCAGGAACATTTGGAATTTCAAAATTAATTACATTATCAAGAGCGGAAATATCAATTCCTCTTGAGGCCACATCAGTTGCCACCAATACTTGAGTCTTTTTCGCTTTAAATGTATCCAACGCACGTTGACGAGCTCCTTGTGATTTATTCCCATGAATAGCCTCGGCATGAATTCCAGCACCATTGACTAGATTAGCGACTCTATTTGCTCCACTTTTTGTGCGAGTAAATACAAGAGTTGAGCCTTTCGCCTTAGTTTGCAATAAATGAACCAATAATTCTCCCTTTTTAGATCTATCAACTAAATAAATTTCCTGCTTTATGTTCAGGGCAGTTGGAGATTCCGGAGAAACAGATACTTTTATTGGATCTTTTAGAATGCTTTGAGCTAACTTCATAATTTCTCCCTGCATCGTTGCAGAGAACATCAAAGATTGTCTTTGTGGAGAAATTTTAGTGATAATTTTTCTTACATCAGCAATAAAACCCATATCTAGCATCCGATCAGCCTCATCCAGGGTGATTATTCTTACATTTGAAAGATCAATTACTCTTTGGTTCATCAAATCGAGTAGTCTACCCGGAGTTGCAATCAAAATATCCACGCCTTGGTTCAAAATTCTGACCTGAGACTGTTGATTTACGCCTCCATGGACTATTGCGTGTTTTAGAGTCAAATGCTTGCCATAGGCGTAAAATTTTTGGCCAATTTGGACAGCCAATTCTCTAGTAGGTGTCAAAATTAAAGCTCTAATTTTCTTTCTCGTGTTCTCTTGAAGTTGTTGATTGTGAAGAAGTTGCAGAATAGGAATAGCAAAAGCAGCCGTTTTACCCGTGCCTGTTTGAGCACATCCGATCATATCTCTCCCACTCAATATAGCCGGAATGGCTTGGCATTGAATCGGAGTAGGAACCGTATATCCACCTTTTTTGACAGCTTCCAAAATGGGAGCAATCAGCTTTAAATCATCGAAATTCATAAAAATAATAGTAATTTAATTTGGCGGGAGGATACTTGGTTAATTACTGTGGGTTGAAACTAATTTGGAATATCGCCGCTAGGACATCTACTCTAGAACAAAAAAACGCAAATGTCAAAGGGGAATTTAGAGGCTTCTAAATTATTACTTTCGTCCAAACATGCGCTCCAATTCACTAAGGGTTAGCTTGATCATCGTTGGTCTGCCATGGGGGCAAGTGTAAGGTCTTTGTAGTTTTTCCATTTTCATGATCAAAGCCTGCATCTCAGACAGAGTAAGCTTTTGGCCGAACTTAATAGCGCTTCTGCAAGACATGTAATTTATAATAGCCTCACTTTTTCCTTGGAACTTTGTTGGATTTTTTTCATTTACAATATCATCTAAAACGCCTTTCACGACTTCATCAATATCTTCTCCAGAAAGGAAACTTGGGACAGCATTTATGATAAAAGTTCTGCCTCCAAAATTTTGAATATCAAATCCCAGCACTGTGAAAATTCCAATATTTTCTTCGATCAATAGAGCTTCTTGATCTGTAAATTCCATTTGCGCCGGAACAAGTAAGGGCTGAACAGATTTATTTTCATTTTCAAATTGATTCATCAATTCTTCATAACGCACGCGTTCATGTGCTGCATGCTGATCTATCAAAACAAGTCCTTCGCTACTTTCTGCAACGATGTAAGAATTGGAAATTTGACTGATTGATTTTAGAGAAACGTGTTCTTCATTGGAAGAATTTTGCAAAGATTGAGAGTCACGTTCTTTTAAAAAGTTTTTAGTAAATGATAATGCGTCTTGAATAGGGGATGAAGGATTTTTTGGAACAGAATACGAAGGTGATCGATAAGAATTACTCTGCGTAATGTTTTTCGGAAAACTATCAGACATATATCTTTGAGATTCCGTAAATGCCATTGGAGTTAAATCATTCTTTTCTAGAGCGACTTTTGTTGCATTATACATGGTGCGAATAAGAGCTTGCTGATCAACAAAACGCACTTCCAGTTTTCGTGGATGCACATTCACATCCACCAGAGATGGATCGATATTTATATTCACAATAAACACCGGCTTTTTATTCTCCATCAACATTGAATGGAAAGCTTCACGAATCGTATTTGCTAATACAAAATGTTGAATCGGCCTTTTATTCACAAAGAAATATTGGTGTTGAGTGGTCGATCTAGAAAGCAATGGTTTGCCAATAAATCCATCAACTTTAAAGTCACTTCCTCCATAAAAAATAGGTAGCATCGCATCACTTGTTGCTTTCCCAAAAACATCAGCAACTCTCGAAATTAAATCAGTCGATTTAGCTAAATCAAAAATCACTTTGTCATTATGAATAAGCTTGAAAGAAATCTCCGGATGGGCGAGGGCTATGGTGTTTAGAAGGGCTGTCGTATGACCTATTTCGGTGCTATCTTGTTTTAGGTATTTTTGTCTGGCAGGAGTATTGAAAAACAAACTTCGTACTTCTACACATGTCCCGACATTCATTCCGAGGTGGCTAGTTTTTACAATTTCACCTCCATCACAATTAATTTCAAATCCAGCTAAATCATCTTTAGTTTTACTGCGAATTGTAAATTGTGAAACGGAAGAAATACTTGGAACAGCTTCACCTCTAAATCCCATTGTGTGAATATTCCATAAATCTTTTTCATCAGAAATTTTGCTTGTAGCGTGGCGTTTTAAGGCTAATTGAAGGTCTTCTTCGGTCATGCCAAATCCATTATCTGTAACTTTTATCAAAGTTTTTCCAGCATCTTTTATTTCAATAACAATGCCTGTACTGCCAGCATCAATACTGTTTTCAACCAGTTCTTTCACCACACTCGCAGGTCTTTCAATCACTTCTCCCGCTGCGATTTGATTCACTAAATTGTCTGGAAGAATTTTTATAATAGACATTATGCTTCGGGATTAAATAATGATTTCTGTTTGATATCTTCAAGTTTTTGCATCGCTTCTAAGGGAGTCATATTATTTACATCTAGGCCTTGTATCTCAGATAAAACAGCCTTTTCACTTTCATTCAAAGGACGATGATTTCGCTCTTCAAAGAGTTCGATTTGATCTTTGTGAACCTTAGTTTTTTGAATATGTTTTGATTCGAGTTCAGACAAAACTCCTCTCGCACGACTTACAATTTCAGCAGGTAGTCCCGCCAATTTTGCCACTTCAATTCCATAACTTTTATC
>JBAYNL010000092.1:0-4944 GCA_041678805.1 Candidatus Altimarinota bacterium
CTGATCCTCTTCCAGAGGAACCAGCGAGTCTTGAATTAAAGTGGGCGACACTTCTTCATGATATTGGAAAGTACGATACTTTTGCCTGCGAAGGGGATCGAATTAGATATGATAGACACGCCGAAGTAGGCGCAGAAATTGCCAAAAAAATTCTAAAACGTCTCGCATTCTCAAAAAAGTCTATTGATAAAGTTACCTGGCTGATCGAACATCACATGATGGTTGTGCCACTATTTGAAATGCCTGACGATCGTAAACGTCATTGGTTTTTACATCCATGGTTCGCCGATTTATTAGAGGTTTACAGGGCTGACGCTTTAGGAATAAAACCACTCGATCTTTCGGCTTATGAAGGCTTAAAACAGCTTTATCGTCACGAAATCACCAAGTTAAAATTGATGCCAAAACAACTTGTCACTGGCGAAGAAGTGATGGAAATTTTAAATTTGAAACCTGGTAAACAAATAGGGGAAATCATTTTGGATATTCGCCAAAAACAACTTGCTCACGAAATAAACACCAAACAGGAGGCAAAAGCTTACGTCAAAAAGACCTATCTTAAGCTTTAAATTAGGTTCCTTAGATGATTTTTTTTGCCTTCAGAAAAGTTAATCCTTCTTTTTTGACAATGGCCATGCTTCCAATACCAATCAAGAACAGGATTATGTCTACCAACCATCCAACCAAAGGAATTAATCCGATCAAATAATAAATCAGCATTGCACCCGCAATTCCAAAAAACAATTTAACTTTAAAATGCTTAGCAGCTGGTTTCTTAAAATTGATGACATAACTCGCGACCCAAGCTGCAACAAAAATTTTGGCAACATAAGCCGCCATAAACAAAGCCGCAAAAATCATTAGGCCCAAAGGAATTCCGATAATTGTAACCATCAAAAGAATCGCGCCAACAAAGCCTGCGATCATTGTTACAACTCCTATCCCAAAAGTTTTCAAGATGTCTTTCTTGGTGTTTTCGGCGGCCTTAATAAGAGCATTTGGAGTAAGCCAAATCATAATTAATACGAACAAAAGAGCTGATAAGTAGCTCATCAATCGATAACTTAGATAAGCATTTGTTACTTCTTTAAGGGCTTCTTGATTATCAAATTTATTGAAATGAATCATTCCTTTCACAGACGCTGTAGGGACATTCATATCGATCAATGCAGAATATTTTACATCTCCATTAATCAAAGCTGTTTTAGAAATATCCAATTTTTCCTCAATTGTAACAATTAAACTTCCACCAATTTTCCCGTTCACAATAAGCATTCCAACACCACCTCTTACATCTCCCTTTACTTCACCATCAATAGTTAAATATCCTGATCCGGTAATAAGACTGCCCCCAATTATCGAAGTTTTTGCTATATCTAATTGGCCACCGCCTACAATCACATCATCCCCAACACTGCCATAAATAGCGCCTTGTCCTCCAAACATTCTTAAATCATCTGATACATTCCCTTTGACGGTAACTTTTCCTCCAGCCACCATTAAGTCTCCCAGCACGTTTCCATTTACAGTAACGTCACCTCCGGCAATAAAAAGATCTCCATTCACATCAGCATTAATTTCCACGCGTCCACCAGCCACATAAAAGTCATCATTCATCGGAGTATCAACAACCATATTTTCGGAAGCTCCAAATTCGATCGCAAATGCAGGCATCGATAAACTTATGCCACAAATCAAACTTACAAAAATAATTGAAATCAGTTTTTTCATAGAGAATAGGTAAAAGTTATTTTCAAAAATTATATAAAAAAATTAGCTTCTTATGAAGTAAACCTTCTTGACATAGTTTGCAGATTTAGCGCTCTAATAGGCAAACACATTCGATATGATAGCTATTTGGAAACATATCCACGGGCACAATTTCGCTAACCTTATACCCATACTCACTTAAAAGATTACAATCTCGGGCCACAGTCGCTGGATTACAAGAAACATAAATAATTGTTTTCGCATCAAATTCATTCATTTTCCCAATCATGCCTTTTGTAAGTCCCGCGCGTGGAGGATCTACTACGATCAAAGAAGGTCGATCTTTTAATTGATGTAAAATTTTATCAACATCTCCAGCTAGAAAATCGATATTAAAGATTTTATTTAATTGAGCATTTTCACGAGCTGTTCTAACGGCATCAAGGATCAACTCCACTCCAAAAACTTGCTCTACATGCTTTGCCAAAAATAATCCGATAGTTCCTGTTCCACAGAATAAATCAAAAACTGTACCATGGCTCTTTTTTAAGGCAAAATTAGCGACTTGATTATACAAAATTTCCGCTTGAAAAGTATTAACTTGGAAAAAGGCTTGAGGCAAAATTTCGAAGGTTAACTCATCACCATTTTTCAAAGCTAATTTTTCGGTAAGAGTTCTTTTTCCATACAAGAGTGTTTCTCTTTTTTGTTTTGGAAATCCTCGTTTATTAATTACTTTGGTCCAATAAATCGAAGTAATTTTTTTAGCGGAATTATTTTCATCTTTTATTTTGGCCAAAATTTCCACACATTCCTCCATTTTTTTGTCAAAATCTTCAGGGATGTCATCAGACGTTACAAGGTTGACCATCACCTCATTTGTGCGCTTTCCTTCGCGGATATATAGAGATTGTAAAAATCCTTCTCCAATGGAATATTTGAATGGAGGCCAAGTAGTCCCGATTATAAAATCACGAATTTCGTTTACAATTTTTGCCGAAAAATCAGATTCCAAAAAACATTCCGTAAGATCCAAAATGTCATATCTTCTTCCTGGTAAATGCATTCCTATAGCAAATTTCATCGCTTCATCATACCCGAAAGAAAACTCCATTTTATTGCGATAATAATATTGCTGATCACATCCAATAATCTCTGACACTGGAGGATTTTTGATTTTTCCAATTCTTTCAAAAGAATCAATTACTTGCTGTTTTTTAACCTGTAACTGCATTCCATAAGGCATAAATTGTAACTGGCAGCCTCCACATTTATCAAAAAATTTACATTTTGGTTCGATCCTGTCTGGAGATTTTTTTACAACTTCAACAAGATCAGCTTCCGCAAAATCATCTTTAATTCTGGTAAAAGCAGCTTTTACTTTATCTCCTGGCATTGTTCCAGGAACAAAAACCACGCGTCCTTCAAATTTACCAAGACCATTTCCGCCAAAAGCGATTTTCTCAATATCAAGATCAATAATTTGTCCTTTTCTTAGCTGCATAGTAGAACCACTCTAGCAAAATTCCTAAGCTGCCTCAACCATTTTTAATTCAGGGAAAACTTCTCCAAAGAATTTTTTAATAGCGGAGTCATCCACAAAATATTTTTTCCTACCAGCTTTTTTCGCAAACTTTTCGTATATTTTCTTGTACAAAGAAGGATCATTGTTTTTTACAGCGCGGTAATAAAGTTTATAAATTTTTTTCGCAGCGCTCTCAATATCCCCATTCCCATAAATATCGGCAAATTTAGTGAATTTAGCGACGGCATCATCATATTCTTTTAAATTAGAGACTCCTCCAAAATACATTTCAGCTTGAGCTTGGACCAATCCTTCATTCTGAACCCTATTGCCAGCATGTAATGTCTCATGAAAAATCACGGTAGCAAGCCTCATGACTGGATGAAGTAACATTATCGGATCGATAATTATTCCATCTTCAGTCGATTTTCCCACGACATCTCCGGCCAGTTTTTGAAATTTAATATCATCAACTTTAAATCGTAAAAAACCTGGAATATGTCTTTTTACCAAATCAATCGCTTCCTCAAAATTTTTATAAGCTCTTTCCGGATCATCTATTTCTTGATCGGCTATCGATTCCTTTCTTTTTTTCTTTCTAGCAATTCTCAAAGCCTTCATAGCCTTTCTGGATGTTTGTACAGTTACCCCATCAATCGCTTTTACGATAGTAGGGTCTTCAGGAACTGCAGGCTCAGGACGTGCGCCTTCGGCTTCGGTAGCCTCTACAGTTGGTTTAACTCCTAAATCAGCTAAATCAGCGTGTTTAGCGCCAGCATTAGTTTCTCCTTCTCCTGTCTCAGGGACAACCTGTTCAATCGGTTCAGCTCCTTGTTTAGGACCACTTACACCTGCCATAAAAATATTATCAAAAATATTATCATGACATTATACCACAATTAGCGGCCTATTTGAATTCTTTTCGGAAAAACCACTTAATTATATCCCAATCATCATCCCTTGGAAGAAGAGTGTAGGCATGATTGGCGGATACGCAACTCGGAGTAGGAAGTCCATTAGCCTGAGCGCTAGCAATTAATACGTTACAATTTTCCTGAGTTACATAAGGAGGTACATAAAGAATATTTCCAGAAGATATTACGGAATTGGAAACAATTTTATAATTTTGATATTTAAAATAATAAGCAACTGCTTCATCAAAAGAAATATCTGTTTCAGTTTTTGCTAAAACCACTTTGATAATTTCATAGATAGTATCGATGTCTCCAAATCCCATGTTTTTAGCCTTACTCTGAAGGGCTTCTATAATTATTTGTTGTCTTGCGGCTCGATCAAAATCTGATGAAGAATGACGACTTCTAGCCACACGCAAAGCTTCCTTGCCTCCCAGATGATAGTCTCCCGGCTCATAATGCAAAGTGCCTTCTACTCCGTTATCAATCGTTTTATAAGTTGGATCAATCAAGGCTTTGCTCAAATGAACATCAACTCCTCCGATCAAATCAATCACATCAATAAAAGTGTACATCTCAATCACAATATATTTATCAAGTTTAAATCCGCTAATTTGGCTAAGCACTTTCTTCATTTCAGGCATCCCATACATTGACGCAAAAGCATTAATCTTTCTGCCGTTATAATATAAGTCTCTTGGAATACTGATCATATTTATTTCCTGTTTCTTCTCATTAACATGAACAAAAATCATGGTGTCCAACAGACTTCCATTCTTGCCGGCAATCAAAACA
>JBAYNL010000093.1:0-4884 GCA_041678805.1 Candidatus Altimarinota bacterium
TCCACATACCTTTCCGGATTCTCAATCATTAAATGAACATCCAAAGGTTTCACAGATTTTATATTTTTCACAACAGGTGCTCCAATCGTAATATTCGGTACAAAATGACCATCCATCACATCCACATGGATTAAATCCACATACTTTTCAATAGTTTTAATATCCGCATTCAATTTCCCAAAATCAGCAGACAAAATCGATGGAGCAATTTTTATTTTCATAAAATATCCGTAAAAACTTACTGGTTCTTTTTATCCTTTTCAATTTCAGTCATTTTCTCAACTCTACGCAAATGTCTTTCTCCCTCAGGTTCTAACCCCTCAAATTTTGTAACTAAAAACTTTTCTAGAATTTTTTTCAATAGTTCAGTTTCCGTAGTTCTCGCACCCATCGCTAAAACATTAGCATCATTATGCCTTTTACTCATCTCCGCAGCACTTTCATCATTACACAAAGCAGCTCTAATCCCATGTAATTTATTAGCCGCCATCGACATCCCTATTCCAGTCCCACAAAGTAAAACACCCAAAGACCCAGGAGTCTCCAAGACCTTCTCTCCCACCTCTCTCGCAATATCCGGATAATCAACACTCTCTTCCGTGAAAGTTCCCAGATCAGTAACTTCACGACCAGTCTCAATCAAATATTTTTTAAGCTCACCTTTATTGGCAAACCCAGCATGATCACTACCGATATAAATAAGCTGTTTTTCGACATCGTTTAACATAATAAATTTATTTAAGAACTTCTGTTATAGATTTAGCATCATGAATATTCCTGATAACTTTCGCCAAAAGTGGAGCAACAGACAAAATAGTTAATCCTTTAAATTGCTTTTCTTTTGAAAGAGGAATTGTATTGCTAACAACAACTTCTTTAAATCCCGCCTTCGCCAATCTTTCAGTTGCAGGATCAGAAAAAACCGCATGAGTAGCGGCAAGATAAATATCTTTTCCTGCTCCCATTTTACGAAGAGCTTCGATACCAGCAGTCACACTTCCGGCAGTATCAATCATATCGTCATACATCAAACAAGTTTTTCCGTTCACCTCTCCCACCACATGAGTTACTTCAGATTTATTATGAGCAGGTCTAGATTTATGAATAATGGCCAAATTTGCCCCAAGTAAATCGGCAAATTTCTTTGCTTCTTTTGCACCACCGGCATCAGGAGAAACCACTACCAAATCCTTAATTTTTTTCTTCGCAAAATACTCCGCAAAAAGTTTATTTGGATTCAAATTGTCTACTGGAAAATTGAAAAATCCCTGCTCTTGATCAGTATGCAGTTTCATTGCAATCACATGATCAGCTCCAGCCGCCGAAATCAAATCCGCAACCAATTTTGCAGAGATTGGCTCCCGAGGAGAAGCCACTCTATCCTGTCTAGCATAAGCATAATTTGGCATTACCACATGTATTCTTCCGGCAAAAGATCGCTTCAAGGCATCTATCATAATAAACAACTCCATTAAATCTTCATTCACTTTTGATGAAGCTGTTTGAACCAAAAATACATCCATTCCGCGAACCGTTTCAGCCGGTTTGGCATATATTTCTCCACACGCAAATCTGGAAATTAACATTTCCGAGACAGGCACTTTTAAATATTTACCTATTTCTTTCGCAAGTTCCGGATGAGAAGTCCCGGAAAAAAGTTTCACTGGATAGTTGCTCATATTTAAGGTGTTTTAAGTAGCAACTCCAATATAACACATTCAGATTGTATTACAAAAGTTCCCTTATTTTTTTCCCCAACCCCGCCACATCAAACCCATATTTCTTATACAAATCTTCCATACTCCCCGATTCGCCAAAACGATCTTTAAGCCCAATTCCTTTCAAAAACACAGGATTTTTCTCAACCAAAACTTCGGCAACTACTGAAAAAAGTCCTCCATTTAAATTATTATCTTCAACCACCAAACATTTTTTCACTTTTTTTGAACACTCTATAATTTTCTCCACATCAACCGGTTTAACCGAAGCCACATCCACCACCATGATCGATTTTCCCTCATCTTCAAGAACCATTGCTGCTTCCAAAACATTTGAAGTCAAGGCTCCATGAGTAAAAACACAAGCGTCTATTCCTTCTTTCAAAACCTTCGCTTTCCCAAACTCAAATTTATAATTTTCACTCAAAACAACGGGAACCTCTTTACTAGAAAGTCTCATATACACCGGCCCAAAACTATCAAATGACTGCTCAAGAGCACTCATCGCTTCGTGATAATCAACAGGAGAAACGACTTTCATGTTCGGAATAGATCGCATAATTGCAACATCCTCAGTAGGTTGATAACCCACTCCATCTTCTCCACTAGAAATTCCCGCATTTGTAGCGATAAATTTAATATTCAGATTTGGATAACAAACACTGCTTCTAATTTGCTCCCACGCCTTCCCTGCAAAATTTGAAAAGCCAATCACAAAAGGGATTTTCCCTCTAGCTGCAAATCCTACCGCAGCCGCCACCACATTTTCTTCTGATAATCCAAAATTAAAACATCTCTCCGGAAAAGCTAAATAAAAGTTTCTAAGACCAATTTTTGTTCCAAAATCAGCATGCAAAACAACCAAATTACGATGCTTTCTTGCAAGCTTCACAAGCCCATCCGAAAGAGCCTTCAACATACTAATTTTTTCACCAACCTGGATTAAATCATTCATTTCCAAACATTTTTAAATTATTCGCACAAACAGGGTCCAATTTCTTCTTTACTTCAGCAAGCTCCGCTTCACTCAATGGCACATCATGGTAATAGGGCTTACCCTCGGCAAACTCAATTCCCTTACCCTTAACCGTATGACACCAAATACAAACCGGATGTCTATTAGTCGTAAAAGCTTTAGCAATTGCATCCAAAATTTCATCAAAATCATGACCATGCCACACGTGAATTACTTTCCATCCAAAAGCTTCAAATTTATCTTGAATCGGCATTACGTCCATAATCGACCTCACCGGTCCATCCATTTGCAAATCATCATTATCAATAAAAGCTATCAAATTATCCAACTTATAATGAGCAGCACACATCGCCGCCTCCCAAACTTGTCCTTCTTGCAACTCTCCATCCCCCAAAATTGAGAAAACTTTATTAGGTTGTCGATCCATTTTTAAAGCCATTGCCAAACCAGTAGCAATCGACAAGCCACATCCATGAGAAGTAATCGGTACTGTTATTCCCGGGACTTTTACATTTGGATAACCTTGCAAAGGACTATTCACTTTTCGCAAAAAATCCAACTCACTTTTATCAAAAAATCCCAAATCAGCTAAAATCGCGTACTGCGTCGGAACTGCTTGTCCCTTAGATAAAATTATATAATCCTGTTCTTCCCACTGCGGTTTTCGGGGAGATAATTTCGCAACATACTTTTCACTTATTTTTCCATAATACAAAGACACCAAAATCTCCACACAGGACATTGAGCTTCCACTATGTCCACTGCCAGCACGACTGATCGCTGTCAATGAATCGACTCTTATCTGAGCCGCCTTTTTTTGTAATGCTTCAATTGTCATAAAAACACCTAAAAAGCAGGCAGAACTATAGCTCAGATAAAAAAAGCCCGCAATAAAATCATTGCCCAACATTAACTACTACTGATAAACTTATCAAAGACAGACTAAATAAACAACAACCACCTAATTATGTCGACAAACATTCTATTAGTAGTACTCATTCTTTCCCAATTTATTTATTCTGGATACGAAAAACCCAACGAGACAATTCAAAACGCCAACATCAAACAAGAAATCATAGAAAAATACGGAACAGAAAACCTCATCCTTCAATTCAAAGAACAAACAAACGAAGACAAGTGGACTAACACGGAACTAAATGGGAATTATATTACAAAGGCTGAAGTCCAAATCGATAATTTTAACCAACCATACGTATTCGTAACTTTTACTGACGAAGGATCAAAACTTTTCGCAAAAATTACAGAAAGAAATATCGGGAAACCATTAGGAATTTTTATTAATGGAAATTTAATCAGTGCTCCAACTGTAAACGAAAAAATCACCGGTGGTTCAGCTCAAATTGCAGGCAACTTCACCATACAAGAAGCTAAAACTTTAGTTGAAACACTAAATCAGACCATCAAGTCCAAAAAATAAGATTCAGCATTTTAGCTTAATTCGTCTGCCGCATAAATATGCATATATTCAGACTTGTCATAAGCATGCAATTCATCTGGTTTGAAAAATCTTTTCACTTCGTTCACTGCATTTTCTACAGAATCAGAAGCATGAACCACATTACAAGAAACACTCATTGCCAAATCTCCACGAATAGATCCGGCTTCAGCCTGACGGGCTTTTGTAATACCAGTAATTTTTCTAACAGCGTCCACTACTTCTAGTCCCTCCCAGCACATCGCAATCACCGGAGTACTTTGCATAAATTTCGCTAAACCCGGAAAAAATGGTTTATCCGCAAGATGAGCATAGTGCTCACGAAGTAATGCTTCATCAAGTCCCATCATTTTCATCGCAATAAGTTTAAGTCCCTTCTTCTCAAATCTTGTGATGATTTCACCGATCAATCCTCTTTGAATCGCATCTGGTTTAACCAAAACCAAAGTTCTTTCTTGTACAGCCATAAAAATATGGTTAAAAATTATTTTACCCTAAAAGCAGGGCTATTTTAGCCCACTAAACTCGCCGAAACAAGTTCTATTTACTGCTCCTGTACGTCTGGAGAACCTACCCCCTCAGCAGATGCAAATGCCGTTGGCCCAGGCTTTGGCTTTGGCTTTGGAAGTGGAGTTGATGGCCCCTTTGGTATTGGAGCTGGCTCCAATTTCGGAGCCGGAGCTGGAGGTAATTCTGGTTCTGGGGCCGGAGTAAGAGTTGGAGTTGGGCCTGGA
>JBAYNL010000094.1:0-4870 GCA_041678805.1 Candidatus Altimarinota bacterium
AAGAGCATGACGAACGCATTAGAATTACACGTGAAATTGAAGAGAAGGCGTCTACCCCTAAACTTCTTAAACTTATATCTGTCGCTGCCAATCAAGGCTTGATAGACGAAATGGGTCCGGAAGTTATCAAAAAGGTTGCTGCTATTCTCACGCTTGATGGCAAAAACTACGTAAATAATGTTCGCCGCGAGAATAAAGAAAATCTTACTGAGAATAAAATCCGCAGAACACGCGAATCGTTTGGCTTGTCAGACTCGGAGAAGGCACAGAAAGCATACGACATGTATGTGCGTTCCATGGAAATCCTATACACAAAACAACTTGAAATCCAGAACATGTTCTCCGCTGATCTAGACATTCGTTCCATGACCAAAGAAGATATCCATAAGATTTTAGACATCTTCGATTTCATGGTAAAAAATAAGGGTAAGCGTTTAATCGAAGGATATACCGAGGAATTCCAAACCCTTAATTACAACACACCATATGATGCAAGCGCGGCACAGCTTCAGAATATACTTGGCAGTCCTGAGGAAGATACTGGAGTTAATGCTGTAAGCGAAGAGCAACTGGAACGTGGCGGTGGAATCCAATCCAACGAGAAATTCGGCGTTCGCGTAATGACCAAGGATCAGGCTAAGGAATTAGCCAGAATGGGCATTAAGGTTAAGGCCGAAACCAAAGTGCAGCGTACTGAAGCAGAGAAGCTTAAAAGAACTGAGGAAATTTTAGCTAAGGTCGCTAACCGCAGAGACAAAGGCAAGGGTCCGGATGTCGCTAAGCCTGCTCCAGCAACCACAAAAGGCAAGAAAGGCGCACCTTTAACAGAGGAAGAGAAATCTATCGAGGTTCAAGAAATCCTCCGCAATGACCTCGATCAATCCAAGAATGAATTAAATCTTAGCCCTGACGTAAGCCTTAAGGATGACGATTACTTCGCTTCATTGCTCCGTGATGGTGTTAATATTACCGATGACGACACCTTCATGGCACTTTCTAATATTGAATTCACATCAGACTATGTTGCTAGAACTAAACCATCTTCCACCTTCTCGGAATTCAAGCTCTCCATGCAGCAGTTTTTAGGAGACGTGTGGGATAGGGTTAAGCAATGGGCGTCTTACCTATGGAACCGTATTAAGTTTATGCGCGGCACATACGAGCCCGTCTCCACAACATTCACCAACATGGCGATCAAAGAAGGTGCGCTTAGAATTCCCGCTAGACTATACGATAATAATTACAAACTCTTGGAATTCCTTCGTGATCGTGCCAGAGAATTAGCCAGATCGGAATACCTTAACTACAAGCGCACCGGTAACATCCTCGACAAGCGTTCCGCAGATAAATATCGAATGATCAGTTCATTCAACATGGTGAACGATTCGCACAACCAAAGTATGTTTAACCATGCCTTTGAAACGATGGTGCCTTTAATGTGGCCGTCCGTTCCCAAGGCTAAGTTAAACCAGCTCAAATCAATCGCCATCTCCCAATCATTCTTCGACCTCGCATCTGTCGATCAGAACATGATGTTAGTTGTAGGTAAATTAAAGGACGATGGTACTGTTACGGACAGGCTTACCAAAGACGAAGAAGCAAAAATGAAGCACTTCTCGCCATACATGCTGTCCGAAAAGAACGACGTGTTATACGAACGAGCACAAAGATATCTTCGTAATGCGCTGTCAACCATGAACCCTGCTGTACGTGCCGTTATCGACCTCGGCAACAACTGGAAATTAGTCAACGATAACAACAAAGTAAGATATACTGCACGTAAAGTAACTCCAGGATTAAAGGAAGTCTTCGAAGCAGATATGTCTGCATTCTCTGGACATCCCATTGATCTTGATGTGGTGTTTAATAATCCTAAAGCCTATGACGATAAGGTTGTTAAAGCTGAAGCAATGAATCATGTCTGGAATCCGAACGCCAAACCAATCCCGGTTCGCAATGTCTATATCGCTGGCTATGAGTTTACATTCGGAATGATCGACGGTGAATGGTATTTGAGATTCTATAACATTCCGGAAATGTTCACTCCTGGAAACGTGGACTCCATGCAGGCTGCGGATAAGATTGATGCGGGGACGATGGAGGGAGTTACAACCGAAGATACCAACATGTGGGCAATGCATGGATCGCCTAATAAAAATAACCGTGGTATTATTAAAAAGTTTTCTAAAGACATGTGGATGACTGGTGCTGGCGATATGTGGCAGGGTCCGGGGTTCTATTTTAGCGTGGAGAATGATGAGACTGTCCCAGAATATTATGCAAACATGTCTCTGTCCCGCGATGATTCCATTGATATTGACAGGGTAAGTAAAAAGAACAAAGAAAGAATTGATGAACATGGCGCTGAGTGGACCAGAGAGATGGTCGCTAATGATCTTTTGAAAGAATTTGATGTTAAATGGTACAATAAACATGATGTAACCGCTTTTCTGGATCAGGAAGGCGATATTGTTGTATATTATGATGGATTACGAATACCTATTTATGAATTAACAGATGACCAAATAGGTGATTTAAAAATTAAGGCAGGAATGGAAGAAGCATGGAAACACGGAGGTTTTGATTATCGTAGAAACACAAAACAATATGATAAAGAAAGGAATAAATATCTCAGAGAAGAGGTGGCGAAAGAGCTCCCATCTAAATTTGACAATGGAACACCATACGGCCACATCTATGAAGTAGATATTAAAGATGATTTAAAATATATTGATTTTGATAATCAAAAAGTCACCAAAGTAGAAATACTTAAACTTTCAAAAGAGTTCGCTAAGGCCGCTCGTCTTCTGAAAGCATTTCCTGAAAGATTTGAAAATAAGTACGGAAAAAAATTTCCATCTTATTTATTAACAGATCTATCAAAAATGTTTGAGAGAATTTATAATCATGGTAATGATTTAAACGTTACAACGCAAGATTCTCCATTTAATCCTACAAGTAAAAACACTGTAGGTGAACATCTTATTGATAAAATGTTTACACCAAATGATAAAAAACGATTTTCTAAAATTCCGTTACTGTGGAAAGAAATACTTGATAAAAATAAATTATTAGATAAACTTATCGGAGATTCAGAGGGTAGATGGAATGAGCTTAATTTTATATGGAATCGTATACTCCAAGATTTAGGTTATGGTGGAGTTAAATATACATCATCCTATGGCAACAAAAATATTGTAGTGTTCAACGAAAACAACATTACAATTAAAGATGCCATGCCGTTGAAGTTATTGAGTACCGAGAACACCAACATGCAAATCGGCCTGTCTGGATTCCAGCACTACCTGCAAACTTTACCACCCGCTACCCGCAAACTAGCCCTCATGCATTACAACGCAGCTAAGGACTATGCCAAGGAGCATAACGTAGATTTCCATAATAAGGGTGCTTCCGAGCGCATGCGTCAGCAATACGGATGGTATATTAATCCGGAAGGTAGAATGCGTTTTGAGATTTCTGACAGCCGCTTAGAATTATACGTTGGTAATCAAAACAACGGGAAACTCCCCACCATAGCAAATGTCGATCACGTCTCCGCAATCTACAAAGAAGCTAAAGACGTTGACGTAATCTTCGAAGACAAAGACAACCTAAACTTCCTTTTGCCTGGTCAGCGTGGCAAATTTATCGAAGGCCTGAACGGTCGTCCAGCTAAGATCATATTACGTAAAGGTATGGATGGTGATCAAACTCTGCGCACCTTGGGCCACGAAATCCAGCATTTCGTACAGAGTCAGGAAGGTTCCAGATTCTTTGATGTAACCTTAGATATGGTAGTTGCTCACGGGAACAATCTAATCGACATGTATAACAGGGATCTGAACGCAATGTCTAAAGACCCCGCTAAATACACATATGAGATTTCGGAAACCACTCGCAAGAAAGCAGTAGTTCAACGAATAATGCGCGAACGTTCAGGCATGATAAGCGCTAGGATTAAAAAACTCATCATGCATGATATGTATATGATGGTTGTTACTGAGGTTGAAGCTAGGCTAACTTCCGGAAGAATGTCATATACCAGCGAACAGCTCCGCAACATTCCATTTGATTATGACGTTCCCTTGCGTGATGTCTTAACCATAGAGAAAACCGAAGATATAACAATCACCAAGCGCTATCTGGAAAAAAGACTTCCGGCTGCAACTATCGAAACCATTGGTCCCAATAAAGATCAATTTAAAATTACTTTCCCGTCCGGTTGGGGCTTCTATCTTGTTAACACGGAGATAGAATCCACATTCAACAGAGAAGGCAAGCGAACCGGTGCAATCTACGGGCGTTGGGGTCTTCGTGACTCGTTCGGCCTTATGCAAATTGCTGATTTAGAGAAGCTCGTAATAACCGGAGAGCAAGTCGCAAACAGAACAGATGTTCGCCTTGAGCATGAAATCCTACACATGGTTACTGATATTTTCATGACGCAAGAAGAGCAGTCCATGTTGATTAATGCATTTAAGGAAGGCAACGAAGACGCAAGAGCAACATGGGAACGTGTAGCCTATGAGTATGAGAAGTATGTAAAAGATCGTGGTAGTTATGTTGATGCGTCCTCGTCCGATAGGGCAATTGAACGTAAAAATCTATTAGAAACTATCCGAGAAAACGTAAAACAACTCATCTTCTGGTTAAAAGATTTAATCATTCCTACCGATACAAAGAAATACAAGACCCCCGATGCGTTGTTCGAGGCGATCCGTAACGGTGAGATCACTATGCGTAAGCCCAACCTAAACCTAACATCAATGGAAGGCAAGTTCGCATTACAGAGACTTAGACACAACTCTATCCCTGCTATTGTGAAAGTAAATGGCGTTAAAACTATAGATGATCCGGCACGGACAGCCAA
>JBAYNL010000095.1:0-4787 GCA_041678805.1 Candidatus Altimarinota bacterium
TTAACAGTTGCTTTTACGTCGGCAGGTAATTGATGAACGATTTCAAGAGGTTCTTCTGAAGTGATGGTAACTTCCGTTAACTGACCTTTTTGATGAATGGAAACAGATCCTGCGATTTCAGCAAGTAATCCAGGATTTTTTGGAGTGCGGGCTTCGAATAATTCTTCAACACGAGTTAAACCTTGAGTGATATCGCCTTCACCGGCAACTCCTCCCATATGGAAGGTACGCATGGTAAGCTGAGTACCCGGTTCACCAATACTCTGAGCGGCGATGATTCCAACAGCTGTTCCAAGATCTACTTCTTCATTTGTTCCAAGATCTTTACCGTAACATTTGATACAGATTCCGTTTTCAGTCTGACAATTCATAACAGATCTTAGTTGTACTTCTTCAATCTTGTGTTCTTTGATATTGCGAAGGGTTTCTTTTTCGATAATGTTGTTTTTCTTTTCCAAAATTTCTCCAGTTTTTGGGTTAACTAAATCTTGGGCAAGAGTTCTTCCATAAATTCTGGTTTCAAATTTTTCACCAATTTGATCGGATTCTTTCTGGGTGATCAAATGAGATTCTTTTGATCCGCAGTCTGGTTCACGAATTACTACATCTTGGTTTGAATCAACAAGACGACGTGTTAAGTAACCAGCTTCAGCAGTTTTTAAAGCGGTATCTGATTTACCTTTACGACCTCCATGTGTAGCAATAAAGTATTCCAAGATCGTAAATCCTTCTTTTAGATTTGATTTAATTGGCAATTCAATTGTTTTACCAGCTGGATTGGCAACAAGTCCTTTAATACCGCAAAGCTGTGTAACTTGTCCCCAGTTTCCACGGGCTCCGGAATCAATGATGTAGAAGATGTTGTTTTCCTGATCGATGGCGTCAATCATGATCGCAGTGATGGCTGATTTGGTTTTAGACCAAATCTCCAAAGTATGATTGTATCTCTCGTTTTCAGTGATCAAGCCTTTCCAATATTGATTGTTGATTTGTTTTACTACTTCTGAAGAATCGTCGATGATCTTTCCTTTTTCTTTTGGAATGATCATATCGTTTTGAGCGATTGTGATTCCTGATTTTGTAGCAAATTTAAATCCAACGTATTTTAAATTATCTACCAATTCTGCTGTTTTATCTCTGCCGAGTCTTTCGTAACAATCTGAAACGATTTGGCCAAGTTGTTTTTTGCCAATATTTTCATTGTAGAAAGGAAGTCCATCTGGAAGGAAGCTATTGAAGATAAATCTTCCAACAGTTGATTCCAAAAGTTCTCCTTTAAAGCGGCATTTAACAGGGGAGTGGAGAGCCACTACTCCGCTTTGGTAAGCGAGAATAGCTTCTTCTAGACTAGAGAAAGCCATGCCTTCACCTTTTGATCCTGGAATGATTTTGGTTACATAATAACAACCAAGAACCATGTCTTGTGCTGGAGCAACGATTGGTTCTCCGGCAGATGGTTTAAGTAAGTTGTGACTTGAACACATCAATTCACGAGCTTCTTCTTGAGCAGCTGCTGACAAAGGAATATGTACGGCCATTTGGTCTCCATCGAAATCCGCATTGAAGGCGGCACAAACTAGTGGATGAACCTGAATAGCTTTACCTTCGATCAAGATTGGTTGGAAAGCCTGAATACCTAGTCTATGAAGTGTAGGAGCGCGGTTTAGAAGTACGTAGTGATTCTTTGTTACTTCTTCCAAGATATCCCAAACTTCACGTTTATTACCTTGAATTAACTTTTCAGCATTCTTGATGTTATGAGCGAATCCGTCTCTAATAAGTCTGCCGACGATAAATGGTTTAAATAATTCAAGAGCCATTGATTTTGGAAGACCGCATTGATGTAGTTTTAATTTTGGACCGATGATAATAACTGAACGTCCAGAGTAGTCGACACGTTTACCAAGTAAGTTTTGTCTGAAACGACCTTGCTTACCTTTTAACATATCAGATAGAGATCTTAGTTTTCTCTTATCTCCTGAATTAAATACTGTACGACCTTGGCGGGCGCTATTATTTAATAGGGTATCAACTGCTTCTTGAAGCATTCTCTTCTCATTTCTGCAAATTACTTCCGGAGCGCCGATAGCGAGTAGTCTTTTTAGACGATTATTCCTGTTGATAACTCTTCTATAAAGATCATTCAAATCTGAAGCGGCAAATCTACCTCCATCAAGTTGTACCATTGGACGAAGATCTGGTGGAATAACTGGAAGAGCTGTTAGGACAAACCATTCTGGCTTAATGCCAGCCTTTTCCAAGCTTCCGGCCAACTTAATTCTTTTGATGATTTTCTTGTATTTTTGACCAGTAGATTTTGCGGCGTCTTTTTTTAGTTCGACAATTAATTTGTTTAAATCCAAAGCGGCCATGATGTTTCTGATTGTTTCAGCACCTGTTCCAGCTTTGAAAACATGACCAAATTTAATAGAAAGATTTCTGTAATCAATTTCGGAATATACTTTTCCAACTGTTAATTTTTCCAAAGCATCTTTTGATTCATTATTTTGGAAATCTAGTTCTTCAACTTTTCTGGCGAATTCTTTTTCAAGGCTAGTCATTGCTTTTTTACGCATTGATACGTCTTCGATTTTCTCAACTTCTACTTCTTTTTGCTTAAATTCACTTTGAATAGTTTTCTTTTGAGATTTGAAATCGTCTAGCAAAGATGCCAAAGCTTCTGTTCTCGCTTTTTCATCCACTTCAAAAACGATATAAGCTGCAAAATAAACTACTTGTTCCAATGTTTTTACTGGGACATCAAGTAGTAAACCTGTTCTACTTGGAGTAGATCTCAAGAACCAAATGTGAGTTACTGGAACAGCAAGTTTGATGTGTCCCATTCTTTCTCTACGAACAGAAGACCTTGTTACTTCGACGCCGCACTTTTCGCAAACGACACCTTTGTAACGAATTCTTTTGTACTTTCCACAATAACATTCCCAGTTTTTGGTAGGTCCAAATATTTTTTCACAAAATAGACCATCTCTTTCTGGTTTTTGAGTTCTATAGTTGATAGTTTCAGGCTTTTTTACTTCTCCGTGTGACCAAGATAGGATTTCTTCAGGTGAAGCTACCGCTATCGCAATTGCGTTGAAAATATCTTTCTTTAGCAATTGTTGTTGCTGATCAGCTCCTTTTGCCTGTTTAGCTTCTTGGGAATTGTGAGCCATATTTATAAGGTTATTATATTTAAAACTTTAAATGATATTTTTATAATCCTAAATCTTTATCAATAGGAGATTCTCCATGCATTTCATCTTCATGAAGGGGAGCGCCTTCTTCAGGGATGTATTCTCCTTCTGGTTCTGTTCCTTCTGTTTTTCCCTCTGGGGCTCCTTCTCCTTCGCCCTCAGTTGGTCTTCTTTTTTCTAGAATAATCATGTCTTGAACAACGATTTCAGTTTTGAATTTTTTTACTCCTTCTGGAGTTTCCCAATTGCGAGTTTTTAAGTATCCTTCAACATAAACAAGATGTCCTTTTCTGATGTATTGATCGCATATTTCAGCTAGTCTTGCCCATGCTACGCATTCATGAAATTCTGCTGAATTTTTCTTTTCGTTATTTTGAGTAACCCAAGCTCTGTTTGTGGCTAAACCAAAGGTTGTGACGCTTTGTCCGTTTGGAGTTTGGCGCATTTCAGGGTCGCGTGTTAAGTTTCCAATTAGAATTACTTTGTTTACACTTCTCATGATTTTAAGTTGTTAAATGATTTAAGAGATACTTGTTTAAATTATTTACTGTCAATTTCTTCAGGATTTTCTTCTAAAATATTGTCTTCCGTAATTCCTTCGAGGTTTCCATGTTCACTAGTAGTTCCCTCGGTTTCTTTCTCTAGTTCCTTTTTTACTGGCTCGCTGATTTCTTCTTGAGCCTCTACGTCTTCTGACAGGTATTCATCTGGAGCAACTTCTCCATCGGTTTTGTCAGAAATTAGTTTTACGGCGAGACATAGACTTTGTAATTCTTTTACAAGAACGTTGAATGATTCTGGAACTTTTGGCTTCTTAATTGGTTCGCCTTTTACAATTGATTCATAAGCTTTAGATCTTCCGTAAACATCGTCGGATTTAATTGTAAGCATTTCTTGAAGAACATGAGCGGCTCCGTAGGCTTCAAGTGCCCACACCTCCATTTCTCCAAATCTCTGTCCACCATGTTGAGCTTTTCCTCCAAGAGGTTGTTGAGTAACAAGAGAGTAAGGTCCAACTGATCTGGCGTGAATTTTATCTTCAACTAAGTGGTTAAGCTTCATCATGTAAGCTATACCAACAGTTACTTTACGATCGAATTTTTCTCCGGTTTTGCCATCAAAAAGATCAATTTTTCCATCTTCTGGTAAGCCGGCTTTTCTCAATTGATTAGTAATCTCTTCAGTTGGAACTCCATTTAAAGCTGGAGTAGCAACTTTAATTCCTTGTTTTCTAGCTGCCCATCCAAGATGTGTCTCTAGAATCTGTCCGATATTCATACGAGAGGTTACTCCAAGTGGATTTAAAACTAGGTCGATAGAAGTTCCATCTGGTAAGAATGGCATGTCTTCTTCTGGTACGATAATTGAGACGACACCCTTATTCCCGTGACGTCCAGCCATTTTATCACCAATAGAAATCTTTCTAGTTTGAGCAACATCTACTTTAATTTGTTTCAAAACTCCGGTTGTCAATTCATCTCCGGATTCTTTCGTGAAGAGTTGAATTGCAACAACTTTTCCACCTTCTCCTCCAGGAAGTCTTAAGGAAGTGTCTTTTACATCTCTAGCTTTATCTCCGAAGATAGCGCGTAA
>JBAYNL010000096.1:0-4675 GCA_041678805.1 Candidatus Altimarinota bacterium
CTTAGATCTCTCTTGAAGGATTTTTAATTTTTCTTTGGGAATACCAAATTTATTTTTCATAATTATCGCTAAATTTATTTTTTTATTAAACAATTTAATTTGGCGATAAATGCTTTTTCTCTATCATCATCAACTTGTTCCAAAGTAAAGCCAAGTTCTTTTCTTACGGCGTTTCTTAAATCAACGATAATATCTGCACTGCCTTTTTTTTCAAATAGAATTCTTCTCAACACTGCAATAACCTCTTTACCATCGCAAGAACACGCAAGATTATCAATACACTCTCTGGCTTCTTCGATGCTTATTAATTGTGGCACTATATTATTATTATCAAACCCTATATAATTATAATTGCTAAGAACTGCATTAGCTAGTTTAAACGCCTTCATGCAGGCATCTTTTTTAATTAACCACACCTCTTGTCTTTTTGAAAGGTTCTCTTGAAGAAGAGCTTTTAGTTCTTCTATTTTTTTATTGTAATCATAGCTAACTGATTGCTTGATTTTTTCCATGATCCAATTTTTAAAAATATAACATAACACTGGGAATATTGCTGATCCAATAATTCCACTGATTAAATATGTCCAAACATTACTTGGGATTAAAATTGTCATATTTATTTTTTAATTTATTATACCCATATTATACCATATTTTTGAGAATAATAAAGGGATACACATCCAGCACCACTTTTAAACAAAAGTGGTGCTGGCTACAACCATAGCGTTACCTGGTAACGCTATGGTTGAGAACCAAATTTTCCAAAACCACCCTGGCCAAAACCCAATACCCCCCAATCAAAAAAATCAAAAACAAAAAAATAGCGGGTTACGCTATTTTTTTGGGGTTTTAAATGTTTTTCTTTGCCGCGGTCTTTGCCCTCAAAACTTTTTGTCGGGGACGGCGGGACTATTTAATATTAAGCTTTTCTCCTCTTTTTTCAAATGCCTCTTTTCCGCCTTCAAGTTTCAGCAGTTCCTCTCTGTTTTTTGTGTCCTCAATTGTCGTTTCAATAACTTCCGTTTGTCCCGATTCATTTTTCAAAATGAAAATTTTTTCTGCATCTCCGTTGATTACAAAATTAGCATTATGCGTAGCAAAAATAATTTGGCGATCTGATTTTTTCTCTTTCAACAAAGGCACAAGATAATTCGCAATCAGCGAGCTATCAAGATGAGCCTCTGGCTCATCAATAATCAACGGATAATTGCCAAACAAGAGCAAAATTACAACTACCGCCGTACATCTTTGTCCAAAAGACGCTTGTTCAACATCTCGATTATCATACTTGACTTGAATTATCTTGTTCAATTTTACATCGTATAAATGCTTATCTCTAATTGCTTGAAAGATTTGAAAATTTTTCTCTTCTTTGAAAACCTCATCAAGAAACTTGGTGTATTTTTTCTCGTTTTTTTGAGATTGTTGAATAATTTTTCTAACATCGTCAAATGAATTTTTGGAAAAAGTCTGCTCATTCCCAGTTATAAATTCACATACTTCTTTGCTTCGTTCCGTATCGTGATATTTTGAGAAAAAATGATTGTAAAATTCCTCTGCCAAGGCAACCCAAGCACCTTTTTCGTTGAAAGAATATTTAAGTGAAATTTGCTTGATGTCTTTTCCTTGATTGTCTTCATACTGTTTCTTCAATAAATCCTGCAAGGGTTTTAATATTTCAGTAATTTTTGTTTCGTAGTTTTGTCTATTTGTATTTAATCCAGTAACAACACTTTCAAATGTTGTAATCACTTTTGTTTTAGCCTCAATTTGAGCAGTCAAACTCTTAATTTCGCTTTCCAAGTTCGTTATTTTTTGTGGGGCGGACTTGATCTGTTCAACACTTTCAGGAGTATAGCCAGCTTTTTCGATTAGAGTCTTGGCTTTAGCTTCCAATTCTGTCAGAGCTTTGTTGATTTCCGTTTCCTTCTTTGCTTCATCTGCAAATTTTTCTTCTTTCAATAATTCGACCGCTTCAGCAATCTTGGCTATTGCAAGATTATAGGCTTTTTCGTATTCAGTTTTTTCAACTTCTTCTTTTGATTCTTCAGATTCAGATTCTGGAATTAGTTCAGACAATGAATTTTTAAGATCAGATATATTTTTTTTCCAATCTTCTAACTTCTGCAACTCTTTCGATTTGCCTGTAATTCCTGTAATAACCTCGTTATATTCTTTGCTTGATAACACCTTAACGCTACTTTCAAGCGTTCTTTTTTCTTTTTCTTTTCCAATTTTTTGATCCTCTAGAGTTTTCAAATCCGAAACAGCTTGAATAATTTGACTGAGCTTGCCTTTCAAAGACTCAATCGCTTCTTCGTATTCCTCTAAAATATTGCCCGCATAAGAATTGGCTCTGTCGTAAATTGCTTGCGTAAATTTTGATTTATCTCTCGCAAAAGTTTCTATTTCGCTTTGAGCGAGAAATTCAAAAATCTCCGTTCCCCCAAAAGAGAAAATTCCATTTTGATTCGGATCAAAAGAAGGGCTTAGACCATCCCAAAACTTTTTCGGAGAATTGGGGTTGTTGGAATGCAGGCCCAAAAAATTCAAAATAGTGCTTTTCCCTGATCCTCTGCCGCCAATAAAACAATTAAAGTATGGACTTAGATTATAAGTTTTATCACTTCCAGCAAAACAAAACTTATCCTCACCAACTTTTGCGTCATCAGGAATTTTTAATTTAATTTCTGAAATATAGTTTACTTGTAATTTGGGTTCTTTGTATGAGATACGATACTTTGGCTCATATGCAATTTGTTTTAACCCTTCAAAAGTTGGTGCTGTTTTTATCCAAGTAAACTTATTTCCTATACTTATAATATTGTGTGAATCACTACTTTGCACAAGAGGCTTGTCTTGACTCATCCAATAATTTTGGTCATCATCTAAATTATTCTCATTTGAGGAAGAATGAATCAAAAAATTAGAATTTTCAGCAATTTTTGAATAAACTGTACTCGAACGTGCATTTCCTTTCCCCCTAGATAAAAAGCCAATATAATATCTACCCTCCATACCCAAGGATTTTTCATTAAGTGTTTCCCTAAGCTTGTCAAATTCAACTACTCCTTTTTTGTAATCTCCATTAGTTAACTGATTTGCTTTTTTGTCAGTAGTATCAACGTGAACAGTTAAGTTAGAAAGAAATTGTAGTATTTTAGCCTTCTCTAATTCATTATCAAAAACAACATGAATATCACAACAGTCATCTTCTTTGTTCTGATATGTCAGTCTTAATTCCAAGTTAAGAAAAACTGCTATTCCTTCCTTTTCAAGACTTTCTTTTAAGGTAAAATCTTTTTCAGAAAAATTAAAATAATTAGTAAGTCCTACAACATCTATGTCACCTTCTTTAATTTTTTTAATAAAATCATCAACCGTAGATACTCCATACTGATTTTCTAGGTTCGTATAGAGTGAATGTATATGTAAATCCCATTTTCTCCATTCAGAGCCGATATTGGTTTTTATAATTTTAGTACTCATAATTTGTAAATTTTAAACATCCCATTCTTTTGATATTCTAATATCTAGCTCTCTCTGTAACTCCTCAATTTTATTCTTGTAGCTATTTAGCTCTGTTATCAATTTATTCTGATCTTCAATTTTTGGTAATTCAATTTCCATTGCCAAAAATTTTGTTTCATTTAAGTATTTTCTGTTCGTAACCCCCGAACTTGCGTCTTTACAGATTGAATAAAATTTCTTAGAAGACAGCAAGTAAGATAAATAGTCCCTATTTACAAAATTCTCATTTATATCAAACGCCCAAAAGTTCCCAGTGATAATAGCTCCGTCTAACTCTTTTGGAACAATGCCGAACGCGCCACTTCTGGCATCAATTTTTGATAGTAACAACTGATCTTTTTTAATAAGAAATTGTTTTTTTGTGTTTATCTTTGACCCTATTTCCTCATCTCTTATTGAAAGACCTTTTCCGTAAAGTTTTATTGTCGCTCTTGTGTAAACGATATTGCTCTCAATATTTATCGGTGTTTTATTGCGTATTAAAATCTTGCTTAAGGGTAAATGATTTTTTGTTTTTTTGTCACCATTCTTTTTATATCTATCACCAACAAGAATGTAATAATTATTCCTAATGTCTTCCTTTTCAACTAATAACGATTGACTGTTGTTTATATTCTTTCCATTACCATAATTTTTCAACAATTCTAAAGCTGAAGGTAAATCATTATCTTTAATAGGATTTCTTGTATTTCCAAGGCTATAACCGTCATTGTTTATATTTACAAATAAAATCTTCTTATTTTTTTCGGCAACTTTTTTATCTAAAAATAAAATGCTTGTTTCGGCGTTTGAATATGGGTTAAAAACTCCACCAGGCAAAGAAACTACCGCCCAAAGCAAATTGCTGTCAACAAGATTTTTTCTTATTTTGACATAACCAGTATCATCCTTGAAAACCACGCCAGCAGGGACAACAATACCAGAGCGACCGGAAATATTTAAATGGCTTACAATATAATCAACAAAAAGAACTTCCGTTCTTTTTACGCTTACATTAAATCTTGAATGTGGGCTAACTCCGCCTTTTGGGGTTGTGAAAGGAGGATTTGCCATTATAACATCGAAATTTTCTCCCCAACGCTTTTCGCTTGTAAGCGAATCGTACTCATGGATTTTTGGCTCTGGAAATCCATGCAGATACATA
>JBAYNL010000097.1:0-4650 GCA_041678805.1 Candidatus Altimarinota bacterium
AGCAAAGGGACTGTTTCTATTGAATATGAGGGAGAATATCCGAGTGTGGGAAAACTAAATCAGATTTTTAAAAAATTGAATTATAATTTTTTAGATACTCCAGTCAAAACTACTTCTGGCTTAGACTTAACCGACTATGCCATAATTACAAGTATTTCCGTTTTAATTATTAGTATATTTTTTCTTTTAAACAAGCTCGGGATTGCCAATGCTGCAAATATAAATTCCTCTTCGGCTTTGCCGGCCTTTTTAGTATTTGGAATAATGGCCGGTTTATCGAGCTGCGCTGCTTTAGTAGGAGGATTGATTCTATCAATTTCGAAACAATGGGCTGAGCTTTATCCAAAAGAAAGTTCTTCTATGCAGAAAATGGCACCTCATTTTACTTTTAATATTGGCAGACTAGTTTCATATACAGCTTTTGGGGCCGTTTTAGGGCTTATTGGAGGGAAGCTTCAACTTTCCTCATCTTTCTCATCGATATTAGTAATAGCAGTATCCGTATTAATGGTCGCCCTGGGATTGCAAATGTTAGGAGTTGCTTGGTTCCAAAAATTTCAAATTTCAGCTCCTAAGTTTATCCTGAGAAGTATTGCCGATGAATCAAAATTTAAAGGGAAATATTTGCCGTTCCTAATGGGAGCTTTAACTTTCTTCCTTCCTTGTGGATTTACTTTAACGGCACAAGGAGTGGCTTTAATTTCTGGAAACCCAATCCAAGGCGCATTGATCATGTTATTCTTCGCCCTGGGGACTTTACCAACTTTATTACTAATAGGATTCTCGAGTGTAAAGATGTCGAAAGAACCCCATCTTTCTTATAGATTTGCAAAAATTGCAGGAATTTTGGTTTTGTTTTTTGCTTTGTTTAATATTAATAGTCAGATGAATGTGCTTGGATTTAAAAGTTTTAGCGACATAGGCCGAGTAGAGCCTACTTCTGGCAGACAAGTTGATAATTCGGATAGCGTGGAAATTACCGATGGAGTCCAGATCATCAAAATGGAGGCATCCTCAAGTGGATATAGTCCTGATTATTTTAAAGTAAAAGCTGGTGTTCCAGTACGATGGGAGATTACCGACGCTGGAACCAGTGGATGTACAAATGCGGTGATAGCCAGGAATCTTTTTGATGGAGAAATACAGTTAACCCCTGGTCAAACTTCTATTAAAGAATTTACGCCTAAAACTCCCGGAACTTATAAGTTTAGCTGTTGGATGGGAATGATTTCCGGGATAATTGAGGTAACAAATTAATATTTAATAAATTGATATATGGCGAAAAAAATCGTCCTTAAAATATCTGGGATGACTTGCGCTTCCTGCGCCTCATTGGTAGAAATGTCTTTGAAAAAAGAAAAAGACGTTAAAGATGCTCGTGTTAATTTAGTAGCTGAAAAAGCTTTCGTGACAGTGGAGGATAATGTAGGCCCAGAATCTTTAATCGGGGCCGTAAAAAAGGCTGGATATGGGGCAATTATTTTTGACGAAAGTAAAAAATCCGCCGATGCTGCTGAAAAAAATAAAGAAATTTCCGGGTTAAGAAACAGATTTTTGATCGGGCTCGTTTTGAGCTTGCCGATGCTGTATTTTATGCTTCTCGATTTTAAATTTTTTGACTTTTTGCCAGGTAAAATATTTTTATCTCCATATGTTGGGGTTGTTTCTTTACTTTTAACTTTGCCGGTTCAATTTGTGCTCGGGGCGGGATTTTATAAAGGGATGTGGAGTAGTTTGCGAATGAAAACTTTCAACATGGATAGTTTGATTGCGATTGGGACGAGTACTGCATTTTTTTATAGCTTATGGAGAATGGTGGATTATTTGATTAGTTATGGAAGCATTCTCGGAATTGCTGGAGAAAAAATTCCAGATTTATATTTTGAGACAGCAGCATTTCTGATTACGTTCGTAACTTTGGGAAAATGGATTGAGATGAAAGCTAAGGGAAAAACTTCCGAAGCTATTAAAAAGCTGATGGGATTACAGGCTAAAACGGCTAGGATTATTCGTGACGGAGAGGCTATCGATATTCCTATTGAAGATGTAAAAATAGGGGATATTGTTTTAGTTCGTCCGGGTGAAAAAGTGCCTGTGGATGGGATTATTACAAAAGGAAATTCGGCAATTGATGAATCTATGTTAACAGGGGAAAGCATTCCTGTTGAAAAAAATATTGGAGATAATGTTGTTGGAGCTTCTGTAAATAAGCATGGTAGTTTTGAATTTAAAGCTACTAAAGTTGGCAATGATACCGCTTTAGCTCAAATTATTCGCTTAATAGAAGAAGCCCAAGGTTCAAAAGCTCCAATTCAAGCTTTTGCGGATAAAGTATCTGCTAAATTTGTGCCTGTAGTTTTAATTATTGCCGCTTTAACTTTTGTGATTTGGTTTTTTGTGATGGGGGCAACTTTGACCTTTAGTTTGATGGCATTTACTTCAGTGATAGTGATTGCGTGTCCATGCGCTTTAGGATTGGCGACACCTACCGCCATAATGGTAGGAACGGGCAAAGGAGCGGAATACGGTGTTCTAATCAAGGGAGGAGAGCCTTTGGAGGCTGCATGTAAAATAAATGCGATTGTGTTTGATAAAACTGGAACATTAACTAAAGGAAAGCCTGAGGTAACTGAGGTGGTTGTGCTTGAAAGATTGGATGCGAAAAAAATTGTCGTAATTGCTGCAAGTTTGGAACAATTATCAGAGCATCCTTTGGCTGAGGCGATTGTTAATTATACAAAGAAAAAGGGAATTGATTTAAAAGAACCCAGCTCTTTTAAAGCGATTGCGGGACACGGAGTAGAGGGAAAAATTGGAGATATAAAATATTTCCTTGGTAACAGGAAATTGATTAGTGATTTTGCGAAAATTGAAACTTCTTCGATAGAAAAACGTCTTTCAGAATTGGAGGGACAAGGAAAAACGGTGATGATTTTGGCGGGAGATGGGAAAATTTTTGGATTAATTGCGGTGGCAGATACATTAAAAGAAAGCTCTGTCTCAACCATGAAAGAATTAATAAAAAGAGGTTTTGAAATTTATATGATAACTGGTGACAACAAAATAACGGCTCAGGCAATTGCAAAACAAGCTGGCATCGAACATGTATTAGCTGAAGTTTTGCCAGAAGATAAAGCTAATGAAGTTAAGAAGTTACAAATGAAAGGCTTGAAAGTCGCGATGGTGGGGGATGGCATAAATGACTCTCCGGCTTTGGCACAGGCTGATCTCGGAATCGCAATGGGAAGTGGAACTGATGTCGCGATGGAAACTGGTGGAATTGTGATAATAAAAGATGATTTAAGAGATCTTTTGACAGCCTTTGACTTGGGACATGAGACTATTAGCAAAATCCGCCAGAACATGTTTTTTGCTCTATTCTATAACGTTATTGGCATTCCTATTGCAGCTAGACTCTTCACTGGGTTAGGAATTGTTTTACGCCCGGAACTCGCCGGACTAGCGATGGCGTTTAGTTCAATATCCGTAGTCTCAAATTCATTATTATTGAAGAATTTTCGACCAGGAAAGAAAAATTATCTTTCAACAATAGCTCCATTCATAATGGCAATTGTTTTCACTTTTGTCTTTATTCAATTTGGAAGAATAAGTTCAGAAATGGGAAACTAATTACATAGCACTAAGAAACTCTTCCTTGGTGATCTCTACATACTTTTCTGTCTGTTTGCAGGTAGGGCATAACGCTGGAGGCAAAACTCCATAGTGTAGATCTGCGCAAACTGTACAGCGCCAATATTTTTTCTCTGGAGGCATGTTAGAACTTGTTATATTTTGCTATAAAATTTCCGTTTAAACTTGAAGAACTGTCAGTTGCGGTTACTGTTCCACAAACATAATCATTTCCAAAATAAGTGATTTCGACTTTTCCTTTTTCATCAAAGACTGCACCTGCGAGATCAATTGTAGATATGTTTAACCACATTAATTCATTATTTTCTTTTTCTGCTCTATAATTCCATGTCCCAGTAGTTCCGACTGTTACAGGCGTTTTATCTACTGTTTTTAGATCCCATCCAACTTGAACATCTCCTTTAACAAATTTATGTGATGAGTAGTTTTTTGGATCAAATCCGTCCCAGCTCATAAAGTAAAACGCACCATCTGTTCCCCAATCGTTGTACCAAGCATGATTTACATCGAAAGTTACAGTCCCTGCTTCTTCCGACTTAACAGTAAGAGAATTTTCGGTACTGCATCCAGCAGGATAAGTTACTGCTACTTTTTCTTGTTCCTTAACTACTTCTTCTGTTTTTACTTCTTCAGTGGCTTTCCCACACCCCGCAAGCGCCATTAGAGAGATCAGCATTACTCCAATTAATTTGAGTAATGAATTTTTTGTCTTCATAGAAAGAGGATTAAATTGTGGTCTGAGTATATTGGGTTTAAGAAATTACTTCAATAGGGAGCTACACCCCGAAGATCATAAGGAAGAGCCTTTGTGATTTTTACTTTGTAGAATTGATTTAATTCTAATTGTTGTTTTGATTCAACAATGATATTTCCGTCTATTTCTGGCGAAAAACGCTGACTTCTTCCAATATAAACTTTCTTTTTAGGATCGTAATTTTCGATCAATACTTTTTGGAATTTTCCAATTAATTTTTTAGCGTTATTGCTAGAAATTTTTTG
>JBAYNL010000098.1:0-4637 GCA_041678805.1 Candidatus Altimarinota bacterium
TTCCACTTTTGTAGATAGAGTCCAAGACAAAATAAATAGACCGGATGAAAGTCTTGTAACTTCAGATTTTGGTAAACAATTTGGACTTCTGGGGAACGAAGTTACTGCAGAAAATTTAAAACAGTCCAAAACTGCAAAAGATTATATCGCAGCAATTAAAGATCAAGGTATGATGCAAAAAATCAGAGGAGGAACACTTACCCCTGCAGAAATGAGGAGAACTGTTGGAGCAGATAATGATTTCAAAACTAATCCTAAATTTAAAAGAACATATGAAGCCCTTAAAAAATATGAGGCAACGATGGCTAAGGAAGGGGCGACTGAAGCAGAAAAGAAAGCTGCAGGAGAGGCTGTATATAAAGCAGTAGAATTAGAAGGGGCGGGGATCACTGCTGCCACGGGTGCTGCTTCTACTCCAGCCGCTGATGCAGCCGCCGCTAAACCTGGCAAAAAACCAGCTCCTGGTGAGCCAAAGCCACCAACAAAACCACCAATCGCGCCAACTGGAAATTATAAAGAGGTACCATTAGCTGGGGCTGCAGCGGGGACCAAATATTATACTGATCCCGCCGGCAATGTTGCTGAATGGGATTCCACGAAGGGAGAGCTTAAGGAACCACTAAAGGCTACCGATCCATTATTAGCAAATCCTGCAAACACGGGAGTAATACAAGCAGCTCAAGCACAACTAGAGCAAGAAGGTGCAGCAAGAGTTGCAGCTGAATCAGGGAAGGCCGTAGCCCTAGAGCAAGCCAGTCAGGCAGCTAAAGCAGGAGGATTCACCTCGGGATCAATTACTGGAGAGGCAGCAAAAGGTGGGAAGATCTTTGCCAGTTCTGGTGGTACAATAACCTTAGTTAAGTCAGAGACAGAAGTATTCGAGGTAGATCCAGCCAGTGGAGAATTAAAAAGCCTGACTCCTGCCGAAATAGCTGCTAAAAAAGCAGGACGAGGTACCAAAGTTGGAAGTGTTGCGGACACAGTAACTATTGATGCCAAATCGATCCCAAAAGTAGGTGGATCTGGTACCGCAAACATAACTACACTAAAGACAGCCTTAGGACTTTAAGGCACACTCGCTAAATAATAATCTAAATGTTCACACATTCTCGTCACAATCAGTTCACTCAAAAAGAAACCCGTTTGATTCACTTCGCTGATCAAGGTGAAGATCAAAAAGCGCCAAAAAAAGAATTTAAAACGGAAGCTTTGACTGATGGTCAAAAGAGAAGGATTAGCAAATTAGGGCTGCAGGTCAACCAGTTCAAAGGTCCTTCCGCCCTAGATTCACGCATTGTGGACAAGCTATATAAATGCGAAACTTTACGCGATGGCACTTATTCAAAAGATCCTCAAAATCCTTATTATCTTTTGATGAAAGCTGTTGCCGATGGCAAATTCCCAAATAGGGGAGAAGAGATTCCACGTTTTCTGGAAGCCATTGAAGGTGGTGAACAAGAAAAGGAACAAGCCACCACAATTTTAAAAGAAATTTATCTTCACTCAGGTCCATTAATCAAAAAATCACAGGATAAATATCTCGCACAGTTAGACGAATCACGCGCAAAAGATGCCGTCGAAACAGCTAGAACTTCAGCTGAAAGAACAGTTACCAAAGTAGAAACTGATTCTGAAGCGGCTGAAACAAAAGAAAAAATTGGTTCTGTGGCCAGAGAAGCTTTAGAAAATCCTGCTGCCGCTGAAAAAGCCGAAAGAGCATTTATGAAAATTGGTAACTGGGAGGTAGAAGCTCCTCGTGAAGGATTACTAAAGGAACTTGAAGCTCTTGCTCAAAGATATCGTAAAAATAGTAAGCAGTATCTTGATGCCTATGCAAAATGTGAACAAGTTGCTGCGAAATTACAAACTCCAGGACTTGATCAGGCAAAAAAAGAGGCTTTAATAACAGAACTTCACAACCTCGAACAAGAAAAAGTTGTGATCGAACGCGACATGGCTCGTCTCAAGCTCGAAGCCGCAAAAGTCAAAGAAGAATACAGTCTTTGGGTTCAAAAGACTCTCAAAATGTTCGCAAAATTCGAAACATTATTGTCCGAATCTGGAATCAATTTGCTTACCGCCACTAAATTAAAAAGATGGCTATTTAATCAATCGGCCTTATCCGACAATACTACTTCTTCTCTTGAATTAGGAGGGACAAAGTCTTCTTCGGCCACTGGTTTAACCACTAAAGAATACGGACCTATTACGATAAAAAAAGTATTTTTTGAACCACTGAATTTAACAGACACAATCAAAAATGAAGGAGAAATAAAAGAAGCGATTGGCCAATTGATGATCAAATTCGAAGATGAAAAAGGAGAAGAATCGACCACTAGTTACACCAATTTTACTCGCATGGTGGACGCTGAAGAAGTTCACGAAGAAGTCGCAACCATGGATGAATTAAATTTCAGAATAGCTCAAGAAGCTCGTTATAAAGCGCTTGAAGTAGGAGATAAATTCGAGGCAAAAATAATCATGGGATTCGATGAAGCGGGAGAAGAAGTCTACGGAGTACGCACATTTATAGTCGAAAGAATCGATAACCAAGGAGGAGAACCTGTCATCGTTTTAGATCGTTCTGTCACCAAAACTCCAAAAGAAAAATTAGCTTATACGGTACATCCTTCTCTCTATTTTGATAGGGAACAAAAAGAATTTGCTCCAGGAGAATTCGCAAAATTTGTAAAACAATATAATTTTCAACGTGAACGAACTCCTCAGGATACGACCCAAAAAATATTGGATGGAGCAACTGCTCATCAACAAGAAACTTTAAAGAGATTAGGTCTTTCCCCTGAAGTTGTGGGATATACTCAACTCCCAAAACCTGGTGAGCCACCGAAAAAAACGACAGTTTATTCAGATACGGGAGAACCCCAAGAAGCATATATCTGGAATCTGGGTGGTGATAAATTTGATATTGAAGTATTGACCCCCGACTTTGAGACTGATGGTGAAGTTATAAATGCTCGCGAAATTGCCGCGAGAGAAGGGATGTCCGTCCCGAGAGAATTAGCGGAGGCTAAGAAGTCATTTAGAATTGAAAGAATACCATTCTCGGCAACAGATGGTTCAAATTTGGCAATGGCGGACAAAGGGCATATCGCTCCTGCCGCTGAAGCTCCTCATGCCGAAGGCGGGACAGCTCACCCAGAAGGAGCAGAAGCTCATCTCGATGCCGAAGTCCCTCATGCTGAAGAACATGAAAAAACTGCAAAAGAAAAATTTGATGAGGCCGAAGCAGAAACAAAAAGAAAAGCAGGAAAGGAAATGAAAATGGAAGCCCTTCCTTATAGTGAAATCCATAAAACTGGTGGCGTTACTTATCCTCAAAGAGGCGTTATGGAGAGAATCTGGGATGATACTAGATTCTTAAGCTTTAGCGATCTTTGGGCAATGGGTAAAACTATGTACGATTACTATGAAAGACGTTGGGATAGAAGACAAAAAGATCAATATTCTTCAGTGGGTGAAGATATCCCATTCTTTGGTTCGGAAATGCGTAGAATTAAACAGTCAGCGGAGAATGAAGAGGTGCACCAATTCCATGAATCTTTTGCTCAAAAAGGTGTGTTCGAAATTGAAGAGCGCTTAGTTCAAACCCACAACAAGGATGAGTTTAAAGCTTGTATTGAAGACTTAGCGGAAAAAGGACATATGAGATGGGACAACATTGATTTCTGGAAAAATCTTAATAGATTCGTAAATAATCCTAGTAGGCTTATTCCGATTCCGTCAAATGGTGATCCATATACGATTGTGGATGAAGCTGACGGCCGAACCGGCTTGGATTATATCCAAGGAGCTCTCGATTCAATTTGGGGAGAAAGTACTTATGATCACCTTGTTTCAAAAGATAAATCTACCAGACAATCAACATCTAGATCATGGTATGAAAAAGGTAAAGAGTTGGAGATCATTCCCGGAGGACATGAAAAAGCTTTGGAAAAATTACTAAGGAAACATAGAAATGGAGAATTCGTTGATCCAAATGAATTTGAGGGTTTGATTCTTCACATGATTGATGCCGGAAAATCATCCATGCAAACAAAACTATATTATATCGTTGCCGCTGGTGCTGCAGAAAATCATCACGGACATACAATCTTGAGTTTTGATAGAGTGGGTCATATTAATTCCGAGATGTTGGCCCAATTCCCGATTTTGGAATACATGACAGCTTCTCCACTACGTTCGGATGGGAAAGATCATAAATGGACAAAAGATGATTACAAAAGGTTCCTTGCTTTCTTTGAAAAGAGTTCTGGTCCAAATGGTTGCAAGCCGACAAAAGAAGTTGACCATTTCCTTTGGAGATATATTGTCCCAAGTTATGAAAATGAAACTCGTGTGAACAAGGACTTAAGAAATGCTGATAAACTCGATCATGATGACATGTTTGCCTATTTACCTCCCGCTTCCAGTAAGGTCCTCGAGAATGCTTGTAGAACAGTAGGAGGAGGTGGTAAGCATTTGCTTACAATCGAGGGTTATGCCAATGCCGCTCCCGGATTTAGCCAATATTTCAAATCATTAGCCCATTTTGGGAATAATGAAAGGTTAATGAAAGCTCTCCAATCATACGTTAGATTCGAGGCGATAATGATGGATCGTTGGGAAAAAGGAAACAA
>JBAYNL010000099.1:0-4562 GCA_041678805.1 Candidatus Altimarinota bacterium
CATAAGGACCTATTATTTTACGCATCTCCATCAGTAAATTATTTTGTCCCAATACATACCCGATTCGAAGTCCGGCAAGAGCAAATGCTTTCGAAAAAGTTCGCGTAATTATCAGATTAGGATATTTCGAAATCAATCCTGCGGCAGTAATCCCAGAAAACTCATAATAAGCCTCATCGATATAAACGATAGCCCCAAATTTAAGAGCTTTCTTTAGCACTTTTTCGATATCTGATAAAGAGACAAGCGTGCCTGTAGGATTATTCGGATTACAGATAACAACAAGTTTTACGTCCGCAGAAATCTCATTTAAAACTTCCTCGAGAGGGAAAGTGCAGTCCTTTCGATATAGTGGTTTTACAATTTTATTCTCAGCAATTAATGCACATTGGTAGAACATCGCGAAACTCGGAGTAGGAATTACAACTTTATCGCCCTTCTCTGTAAAGGTTCTAAAAATGAGATCTATTCCCTGATCTGAGCCGTTTGTGAGCATCACTTGCTCCTCGCAGACTTCGCAATATTTCGCAATTTGGCTAATCAAGCCATTTGTATATTCCGGATAAATAGAAATGTCCTGATTGCTAATAGTTTCCCTGATTTCTTTTGCAATATCTGCATCTATAATGCCCTCATTAAAGTCGCGAAGACATCCTCCGTTGTTAACAAATTTTCTTCTGTTTTCAATTGGAGGATTGTAAGCTTTCATTGCCTGGATTTTTGAATTTGCGTATTTAGTCATGTTATTTTGAGTTATTGATTGCTCTCATTCGAACAGTCATTGCATTCTTGTGAGCTTGTAATCCTTCTGTCTCTGCCATTATTTCAACCGTTTCTCCAAGATTGCGAATGCCTTCTTTAGTTAATTTTTGGAACGTGATTTTTCTTACAAAAGAATCTATGGAAACCCCGCTATACATTCGTGCATAGCCATAAGTGGGCAAAGTGTGATTTGTACCACTGGCATAATCTCCTGCTGATTCGCAGCTAAATTGGCCAATAAATACAGAGCCGGCATTAATCACTTTTTTGGCGTACAGATCAACATTTACTGTGTTGATTATTAAGTGCTCGGGGGCATATTTATTGGAAAAATCTATCGCTTTTTCAAGTTTTTCTTTCGCGGAATTTCCATCGACTATAAGACAAAAACTTTTCTCTAAAGCTTTTGCTGCAATATCTTTTCGAGGAAGAGATTCTAATTGTTTAGCAAGTTCGAATAAGATTTCTTCCGATTTTGATTCATCCGTACAAACTAAAACTACTTGTGAATCTATTCCATGTTCCGCTTGGGAAAGGAGGTCTGCAGCTACAAAATCTGCGTTAGCGTTTTCATCTGCGATTACCAGAACTTCAGAAGGTCCAGCTGGAAGATCCATGGCAGCGCCCTCGGGATCTATAGACGCAAGCATCTTTGCAGCCGTAACATATTGATTTCCCGGTCCAAAAATTTTATAAACTTTAGGGACGGATTCACTCCCATAAGCCATTGCCGCAATTGCTTGAGCTCCACCTATTTTAAATATTTTAGTAACGCCAGCAATTTTTGCAGCATAAAGAATAATATCAGCGACCGTGCCATCTTTTTGGGGAGGAGTGCAGAGAATAATTTTTCTGCAACCAGCGAGACGGGCTGGAATCGCGAGCATTAGAACAGTTGAAGGCAAGGGAGCAGTTCCCCCAGGAATATAAAGTCCAACCTTTTCTATCCCAATTGTTTTTGTAAAACAGGTAACCCCTTTTATTGTTTCAACAAGATTACATCCTTCACTTCTAGCTGCTTTGTGAAATTTCCCAATATTTTTAGCAGCTAATTTAAAGGCTGTTTTCGTTTCCTCAGGGATTCTTTTTTCTGCCTCTTCAATTTCTTCTTTATCAACCAGAAACTCTTTTAACCTAATTCCATCAAATTTTTCGGAATATGACTTTATGGCTTCATCTCCTCCATTTTTGACATCATTCATTACAGTCTTTACGACCTCAAATGTTCTCTCAAAGTTGATTGCTGGTCTTTTCGTAAGATCATTGACCTGTTGCTGATCTAATTTTTCAAGATAATATTTATTCATATATATTAGAGGTCATTGTTTTTAGAGAATTTTCGAAGTTACCCCATTTTTGTTTGTCTAAGCCGGGATTACTAACGATCACGGCCATTGAATCAAAGACTTTAGCAATTACGCGTAGATTATTTTTTTTCAGGGTTGAGCCAGTCTGAACAATGTCACAAATAGCATCAGCTAAATTTAAAGAAGGAGCTATCTCCACGCTCCCGCGAATATCTACAATTGAAGCATTAATTTTCTTTTCAGAAAGAAACTTTTTTAGAGTTCGAGGGTAAGATGTGGCAATTCTTTCGTCCTGTAAATCATCAATGGTTTTTATAAAAGATTTCATCGGTACGGCAATAATTAGTGAGCATTCTCCGAATTCCAGCTTCTTTTCGATTGTTAAATTAGATTCACGTTCATTCAAAACGTTTTCTCCCACGATTCCGAAATCAGCTACATTTTGGCTTACATATTCAGGAATATCTCCATTCCTAACATATAAAAATTCCACATTGGCATTTGTACACTTAACCATTAATTGGCGCGTATTTCTTCTAAATTTAAGTCCTAATTTCTTAAAAAAATCCAAGCTGGACTCACTCAATCTGCCATTATTCTGGATAGCAATCCTAGTTTTTTTGTTTGAAGTATTCATGTCTAATTTGTTATGTAACCACTAAAATATTTTGTTAACTGTTCATTTGGAATTTCTTTCTGTTTGCCAGTAACCATGGATTTAACCATTACTTTTCCCTCTTGGATTTCGTCCGGACCCAAAATCACCACGAAAGGAATTTTCTTCTTATTGGCATATTTAAACTGTTTGGACAAATTCCCAGGCTCAAAGTAGATCTCACTATTAATTCCGTCAGTCAAAAGGCGATTGTAAATTTTAAAGCTTTCCGAAATACAATTTTTATCAAAAATGGTCACCATGACTTTGGAATTTACCCCAAGATCAGGGAGTAAATTGAGTTTTTCTATTCCCATCATAATTCTCTCGAAACCAAAGGCCACGCCTACTCCCGAAAAGTTTTCGTCACAAAATAAACCGCAAAGATTGTCATAACGGCCACCAGCACAAAGGGACCCGAAATCCAAATCTTCACTTACCACTTCATAAGTAATTCCGGTGTAATAATCCAATCCTCTAGCTAAGGAGGGATCAAATTTTACCATTTCTTGAGGAATATCTAATTCGCGACAATATTTGAAAAAATCAGTTAGTTCACTCAAATCATACGAGGCCAATTTTTTAAGAGTTTTCTCATTGGTATTTTCAGGCTTAAGAAGATTTAAAATCTCTTTCCCATTGGTTATCCCTATTTCTTCTATCCCTGAAATTACGGCCTTTTCGCCGATCTTTTCCAACTTATCGATTTGGCGAATGACCTCAATTATTTTTTCTTCAGGAACGGAAAAAGCTTTTAATACCGTATTCAAAAGCCTTCGTGAATTGATCTTTATATTTATGTTTTTGAATCCAAGATCATTAAAGACTTCGATTATAATCTTGGCTATTTCAGTTTCCGCAATTAAGCTTTTTGTACCGATTATGTCGATATCACACTGATAAAATTCCCTTAAGCGTCCTTTTTGGGGTTTTTCAGCACGCCACACTTTTTGGATTTGATAACGCTTAAATGGCATTGGAAGATCGCGCCAATTTGCGGCTACTAAACGGGCAAACGGCACCGTTAAATCATAAGGGAGGGCAATTCGACGGTCCCCATTGTCCTTAAAACTATAAGTAAGTTTATCCCCCTCATCTCCGTATTTGCCTAAAATTGTTTCTGCAGGACAAATAATCGGAGTTTCAATCGCATCATAGCCGAATTTTTCAAAAGTTCGGCGAAGTTTATCCATTACATATAACCTTTTTGCCATTTCCAGAGGCAGAAAGTCCCTGGTTCCCTTCAGGATAATTGGTTCAATTTTTTTCATAATAATTATTGTTAAAATTTGATTAAATAAAAAACCGCCCTGAGAGGCGGATAGTATTTGCTTATAATTTGGATGCTTTATGGGCGATGCAATTTTTCAGCAGAAACCTCACCTCTCATTTTTTTATTAAGATGGTGATGGACTCTGTTTTTACTTAATCTTTTAAGAACTAATTTATATCCGCCCAGCCCTTCTTTCAGCCATTTCGAAATTCTGGCAACAGTAGTAGAACTAAGTCCGGTTTCTTTTTCAATTTTAGAATAAGGAATTTTTTCGTTAAGCATATTTGCTGCCTGCCAACGGTTTCCAAACTCAACAAGTTCTTGTTCAGTCAAAAGATCTCTTAAGAACTTTTTCATTTCAGCAGAGTTCTTTAGCGACAGAACTGCCTCTGCTAAATTATCCGTTTTCTGATTGTCCCAGCCATTTTTATTCACTTTAGTTTAATAAAGCACTTTAATCAGATAAAGTATATCCGGATTAGGATTAATGTCAAACCATTTTCTTAAAAATTGTAAATATCTTAAATTAGTGGCAAAATGAACGAGGTAAATTTAACCTCGTCAA
>JBAYNL010000100.1:0-4492 GCA_041678805.1 Candidatus Altimarinota bacterium
AGGCTCTCCTGGCACCAGATTTACCCCTTGTACGACCTATCTCTATAGCGAAGCCATGAGTTATGGCGAAAGAATTGCTATGGAGCTCAAAAAGGCCATAGAGCATGATAGATTGATTGAAATCCTGAGCTAGAAAACTAAGCGGGTGACAGGCAGCGGTTGCAGTTTTGCGTAGAACAAAAAGCGCGTGTCTCCTAAAAGGAAACTCAAGCGAGTTCTTAAGCGAAACCTGCAATCCTGACTGGCAGGACCCGCCTTAGTAATACAACGTTGGATTTTTCTTCACCCCATTGTCGATAACTTCCCAGTGCAAGTGAATACCTGTAGCGCCATAAACACGGCCCGTATTTCCCATGATTCCAATAACATCACCTTGGTTAACCACTTGGCCCTCATAGACATTTAAAGAATCCATGTGAGCATAAAGAGTTTTTATCCCATTTCCATGATCGATAATAACATGATTCCCATATCCACCTCCCCATGTTCCCGAAGACGCCTTTACAACAGTTCCGCCTCCAGCGGCCCAAATGGCTGGTTTAGATCTGTCAGCAATATCGATAGCATAGTGACCTGCATGGTAGTACTGAGTAATAGCACCTGCCGTTGGATATATAAATATTTTGCCAACAGACGGAGCGGCATCAGATGCACTTACAGAAGCATAAGATTTTGTTCCCGTAGCGGAAACACTTCTAACTCTGGAATTAGCCGCAATTGTGCTTACAGGAATAATTGGTTTTGCTCCAGGTAGGAATAATGATTGTCCTTTTACCACCATTTCTCCCTCCAAGCCATTTTGAGCGATAATAGCTTCTTTTGTAACACTATATTTTTTCGCAATTTTATCCAAAGTATCCCCACTAGCGATTTTGTAACTTACACCACTAACAGGAGGAATCACCAATTTCTGGCCTACCCTTAAGGTATTTGCATTTGCCAATTTATTTTCCCACATAATAGTTTCTACATTAACTCCATACTCTTCTGCAATTTGAGATAAAGACTGGCCTCCTTCCACTGTATGGACAGCATAGTCAGTCATTCCAATACGGCTAGCTTTATCTGTTTGAGGATTAATTTTTACTAAATATCCATTTTCATCAGCTACAAGCACGTCTCCAGGTAAAGAATATTCATTAATATATTCACTAGAATAATCCATCTCAATGACATTTATTCCTACTCCAGGACTAAGAGTGCTTACTAGAAAAGCAGCAGAAGCCAATAAAGTAGACTGTAGAACAATCTTTTTCTGAGGAGAAAGAATCGGTAGAGTTTTTGTTATCGACAGAACTATTGACTCAACAAATCGTCCAATTGCTTGGAATGCTCTATTATGAAAGAACTTGTTAATTGGAGAAGAGATCCACTTAAAAAACTCAAAAGCATGCATTTTTACCACAGTGGCTTTTGAAAAAACCTTTAGATGACGGTGCCTTCTGGCAAAGTTATTTACCTCCAGAACAGACTCCAATGTTGTTGTTTTAATGTCGTTCATAAACTTTAAGTGCGAAATGTCACGATATGTATTATGCCGAATTTCTTATAGTTGGGACAAGTTTGCCTCATTGACATTTTGTGGCCATTGTTGTGCGCAAATATAACAAGCAAAGACTATATACGAAAAAAAGATTGTTTGCAAGCCAAAAAATGCTCTTGATTTTTAGAAGAGGCCTTTAGGGCGTTTTTAATAAAAACTTGACGTTTGAAAAGGAACATTGTCTTTATCTATTGCAAAAAAAAGACCCTTTTGATAAAGTCCGTCTGCTTTAAAAATTAGGATTTTCTGTTCTATGCTGAAACATGTATAGGGCTAACCAAGAAAACCACTCTATAACCCAAAGAAAATATGACGGAAACAAGCTTTCCAAAGTATGAAATCATGCTTATTCTCCAGCCAGATCTAGGCGTGGAGAGGACAACTGAAGTTCTTCAAGAAATGAAGGATCTTATTGCTGAAGCCAGCGGAAAAATTACCCATGAAGATTTATGGGGACTTCGTGAATTGGCTTATGTAATCAAGAAACAAAGACAGGGGTATTATGCTGTTTTGAATTTCACAGCTGATCCACTTAAGGTAAAGGAATTTGAAAAACAATTAAATATCCACCAAGGAATTCTCCGATATTTAATTCAAAAAACTCCAAAAAATTATGAAATCAAAACTTTGGCAGAATATGAAGAAATAGCCAAAGAAGACGCCTTAAAAGCTCAAGAAGAAGCAAAAGCAAAGGCTGAAAAAGGTGGTGGTGATAGCAGAGGCGGTGATAACAGAGGTAGAAATCGTAGATTTGAAAGACCAGAAACTCCAGCTCCAAAACGTTCAGAAGAAAAACCTGTTAAGACGGAAAAACCTGCTGTAAAAGAAGAAAAAGAAGAGAAAAAGCCTGTGAAAAAAGTAAAGAAAGAAGAGCCTGTCGAAGAAACAGAAGAAAAACCAAAGGCTAAAAAGCAGGCAGCAACTTTGGAAGATGTAGATGCTAAATTGAAAAGCATTATAGACGATCCAGATATCACATTATAAACTAACAAATTAATAGAATATGAGATCAGTAAACAAAGTTATTTTAATCGGAAACTTAACAAGAGATCCTGAAATGAAGGAAACCCAAAGCGGTCAACCGGTAGTAACTTTTGGAATTGCCACAAATCGCGAATGGATGACTACAACGAGCGATAGAAAAAAATCAACTGAATTCCATGAAGTAGTAGCATGGGCAAGACTCGCTGAGTTATGTCATCAATATCTTAGAAAAGGCAAATTAGTATACCTGGAAGGATATCTTAAAACTAGAAGTTGGGACGCCGAGGGAGGCAAAAGATTCCGTACAGAAATTGTCTTACAAGACATGATTATGCTTGAAAAAAGATCAGGTGCCGATGACGTAATCAATGATGAAATCTTGGCAGCCGCTCCATTACCGTCTGAAGCTGAAACATCTGGACTAACTCCAGATATTGAAAACGATAACCTATTTTAATCATTTTAACTTAATCTCTTATGCCATCTTATAAAGGTCGTAAATGCCAATTCTGTATCAATCAAATTGATTACGTTGACTACAAAAACGTAGCATTGGTCAAAAAGTATACGTCTCAGTACAAAAAAATCGTTCCAAAGTACTACAATGGGAACTGCATAAAACATCAGAAAATCGTGATGAGAGCCATCAAAAATGCAAGACTTGTGGCTCTAATCCCATTCACGACGTAAAGCTTTCTCAAAAAACAACAGAAATATTCATATAAAGCCCTTTCTCTCAAGGGCTTTTTATGATAAAATAATAAGATTTAAAAATAAAAATCAAAACAAATGCTTAAGAAAATAAAAGAAAAATATCATTCTCATAAACTTCGCAGCGCCCAAAAGAAAGAAGAGAGGCAGCAATTGATCCATCAAATCAAGAATGCTCCCTCCGCTTTTGATCAAGCTGTTATTACCTGGGAAGCTCCGGAATATGTAGTTCACGAAAAGGGCTTGATCTGGAAAATAACCATGTTGATTATAGTGGCTTTAATAGCAGGGTTAAGCCTTTATTACGATTCTTGGACTTTTGCATTAGTAATTGTGATTTTTGCACTAGTTCATACGTTAGTTCACTTGGAACATCCTAGAAATGTTCAAGTAAAAATTTCTGAAATCGGAATCAAAGTCGGCTTTAGAAAATATTCTTACGGCAAAATTAAAGCTTTTTGGGTTATCTACGAACCTCCTTTTGTACAAACTCTAAATCTTCGCGTGGAGGGAGATTTTATCGGGGAGATCACGATCCAATTAGCCGATCAGGATCCCGCAGCCGTAAGAGAATATCTGATTTCCAAAATTCCCGAAATGGAAGGGAAATCAGAATCCTTAAGTGATATTTTGGTAAGACTATTTAAAATTTAAGACAATGACCAGATATTATTCAGAACAGTTACCAGAAGACGTCAAAAATACGATCCAGGATACAGTGAGTCACGTGAAAGGCAAAATGGACGCTTGGCACACCGATAGGAGCAAATTTGCGGAAGATATGGTGATAGGGCACCTCCTGAAACCCTTGGATGAAGTCTTAATGAATTGGGAAGGAATGGTTCAGGAATTTACCGATAAATCAGAAAAAAAAGATCGTGGTGAAGCAATCGACCAATTGGTCAAACTTGTTCGCGAAAGATCAGAAGTTATTACGTCATACATGAACAGTATGACACCGGCAGACATGAGACTTACTGTTGAAAATTTAGCAAAAATGGAACAATACGGACATAAGTTTTCAGAGCTATTAACTTTGACCACTTCAAAGGAGGGTACTGAAAAAGAAAAATTTGCTTGGGTGGAAGGAGCTTTGAGATACGTAATGGGATTACCGGGAGAAGGACAAAGTACGGTTTCTGCCAATGAAGGAAAAGTTCATGGAGATATCGCTAAAGCCTTAGAAAATCCTCTGGGTCCTAAAGATACCCCAGAACCAAATTTCTCTTATGGCTGTACTCTTTTAGCTTTCGC
>JBAYNL010000101.1:0-4451 GCA_041678805.1 Candidatus Altimarinota bacterium
ACATGAGACTTACTGTTGAAAATTTAGCAAAAATGGAACAATACGGACATAAGTTTTCAGAGCTATTAACTTTGACCACTGGTCCTGAAAAAGAAAAATTTGACTGGGTGAAGGATGCTTTGAGATATGTAATGGGACTACCAGGAGAAGGACAAAGTACGGTCTCTGCCAATGAAGGAAAAGTGCATGAAGATATCGCTAGAGCCTTAGAAAATCCTCTAGGTCCTAAAGATACCCCGGAACCAAATTTCTCTTATGGTTGTACTATTTTAGCTTTCGCAAAACCTGAGCAAAGAAAAGCGATTGTCGAAATAGCACTTGGTAGTGATGCTTTACAAAAGAGAGCTCAAGGTAAAGGCGGAGATCTTCCAACGGCATTATTGGCTGAGAAAAAATCACTTCTCACAATCCTTTGCAATCAAGGAGCAGTGTCTCCGCTGGAAGCGGATGAATACCTTGGAAAAGCAGCTTTTTCAGATCAAGAAATGCAGGAAATGGGACAATTATGGGAGGAAAAATTCGATTATATTAAACGTTCCAAATATCTCGTTGCAGAATCCTATGGAGCCAAAAATATGGCGAATGAAATGCTTAGCGTTGGCAATATTTTGACAACATTTGGATACGTTGCTGGAACTATGACTATTCTCATGAACGGCATCTGTAACTGGAAAACAATCAAAGAAGATCCAGTAGCATTTTTAAAAATTCCCCAAGTTTGGATTGGAGCAGCAGAGATTGCTGCGGCCACATATAGCGATAGCGAACAAACTTTGGGAGAAATTTCCGCCGGAAAAGAGACTGTCCGAGATTGGGATACTAAAAAATCACGAGATGGAATTTTATCTGTTATTTCAGCTAGTCCAAGAGGTTGGAACGCCATGCTTGATAGTGATGAAAGTTTTGGAGTAAAAGCCTTGGCTGAATTCGTTGCAACAAAAAATGACAGCGATGGAGAATTTAAAGCCGCAGAATCAACTGTTGTGAATTTCAAAACATTTTTAGAAGAGAAAGAATTAAAAACTTCTAACAAAAGTTATGGCAAAATTTTGGCTCAAATGAAGACAATAGAAACTAGCGAAAACAATGCGGATATGACGTCTACCAGATTTCTTAAACTAACAACAGCTTTCTCAAAACTCAAAATTGTAGGAGATGGAAATGTTGTTGAAACTTACCAAGCAAACCTAGCTGCCGCCGAAGGAAAAGAGCTGCCAACAGCTCCAACAAAACAAACATAAAATGCAAAAAAATCCTGAAATCATAAAATTATTGGCGCAAAAAACTCGCACTTCTCCGGAATGGACTGGCCCAAGCGGTGTATTTATGAACCCATTTTCAGGATATGCGGGTGTAAAAATATTTGTTGGTTATGTAAAACATTTGAAACTGGCAAATGGTAATAAAATCCCAGATACATTGCCTCGAAAAGCCAATGACTACCTGGATTATTTGAATGAATTACCTGAAGATAAAAAAGAAGAATATTCAACTTATTTCCAAAAAACCGTTCCAAAAATATACAACATGATTCGTGATGCCAAGATGACTAAAGAGTCTATCTTGGAATTTGCGAATATTTTTAATGAATTGGGAATTGGTCAAAATCCAACAACCATCATTGCCGATTATCAAAGTGCAATTTCGGATGCCTTAAAGTTTAAAATGCAAACGGTAGGAGGCGCAGGTCAAGACCAAGATCAGATTTTAGGTCAAACTGAGACCTATCAGCAACTAGCTCTTTCCGAAAAAGAAAAAGCAGAAGTTGTCGAAAAATGTCATCAAAAAGGGGTGATGATTTCAGCAAATCAGTTGGATGACTATTACGTGGGAAGTAGTAGCGGTGATCTCTATTTCGGAGATGGTACGGCAGTTACAAGTTCAGCTGTAGGGCTTGCTCTAACTCAAACTTTACAATATCAAGTGGGGATTGGAAATGCTCAAAGGTTGGCTTTAACAGTCACTGAAATTGCCGGAATCTTGGAAGTTTGCAAAATAAAAGGCATAAAATTTACCAAAGAAGATCTTGAAAATATTTATATTGATAAAGATGGCCAACTTTATTCTGGAGATGGCACGATGATTACTGATGTAGCTCTTGGAACTGCCATCAAACAAACTTCTACCTATATCGACGCTTACCAAAAATTTGCCGGGAAAAGAGGAGAAAAACAAGTAGCAAAAGAAATTAAAAATCAGGAAGAACTAATCCCTGGAAGGATTGCTGAAGGAGGAGCCTTAGGATCATCCCGTATTTTAGAAGGAACAGAAGCCGCCAGACGAGCAGGGTCATTAGCAAGAGGACAAACAAGTGCTTCTCAAACTTCTCAAACAATTTCACCAACGAGTGGAGAGATGTTTTTAGCTCAGCCTAAAGATATGTCTTTGTCCGGTGGATTAGGAATGCCAAAAAATGGTCTCGTTATGCCTCCGGGATGGAGTTTTAAAGGACGAGGTAAATACCGCGAAAGAACTCCAGGTCAAAGAACTAGACAAAGAAGAATGCCCCAAGAAGGGCAATCCCAACAAGCTAGTGGATCAGGAATGCCAAACGCAGGTCAGCCTGAAAGAAGAATATCTGACGGAGGAGGTATGGGAAATTCACCAGCAGCTCAACCCAAAGGTAGTAATAAATTGAAGTGGGGCGCGGGAGCAGCGGCGGCTTTAGGAGGAGGAGCGGTAATAAACACAACAGTTCATTCAGCCACCTTCTTTATCATGACAAACATTCCCGATAATCATTCTTTTATTTCAAACATCCTAAAAATAATTTTTCCATAAAACATCATGATAAAACTAAAACAAAAAAATTGGATAAAAAGGATCATCTTAATGATTCTTTTGTCATTGATCCTTGTTGTAAATGCACCCCAAATCGTTGGCTATACTGCCGAAAAAGGTGAAGTCCATACGGCTTATGCCGCCGGAGATCCCGTCGCTCCGACACCAGAAACTGAAGCTCAGACTCAAGAGGCGATGTCTACCTTGCGTGGTTTACTGCAATTACAAGGTTTTTTCGAGAGACTACTTTGGCCAATTTTATACATGATTGGAGGGTTAATGGATAATAGTCTTTTGTTTGGAGGAGGAATGGGCCAAAGACTAAGAGATTTATGGGTTCCCATTAGAAATATCGTAAATATCTTTTTCGTTATCGGCCTGGTAGGAATAGCTCTCTACAATATTTTAGGAATAGGAGAAGATGGCGGAAATTTTGCAATAAAAACAGTATTACCAAAATTGGTTGTTGGTATTATTGCCGTGAATTTTTCATTTTTAGGAATAAAAGTAGCTCTGGATGCTGTAGATGTTGTAACTACTGCGATCTTTGCTCTGCCGAATGAAATTGGTGATACAGGACTAGTTTCTCCGGCCCAAGAAGAATCCCTCTGTTACAATCTTGCCGGGGTAACAAAGAAGGAAGGGGATGCGCTGACTATAGCGGAGTTGAACGAAAATAGGCAAACCGCGGCCTTCAAACGTATAGCGCAAAAATACGCAATTAAAATCGAGGCGGGAGAAAAATCAGCTGAAATAGCCGTAAAAGAACCTATCCCTGCAGACGCTGAAAAGAAAAAAGCCTTTGATGCTGACATAGCAGCTTATAAGGCTAATGACATTTGCGATGGAAGAAAATTAGCTAACTCGGGGAAAGCATATTTCGATAAATTTAAATCTAGTAATGTCGCTCTTTCACTAGCTTTAAATATGACGAATTTTCAGATGATCCCTCAACAAGAGATAGCAAGTCTAAGAACAGTTGATGACGTTAGTAAATTAGCGATCAACGCGATTTTTGGCGTTGTTATGTATATTATTTTTGCGGCATCATTTGTTGCCTTATTATTGGTTTTAGTAGCCAGGTTAGTGGTGATGTGGTTATCAATAGTGGTATCGCCGCTTTTAATTGTGGCGATGGCTATCCCATCTGTAAAAGAACAATTAGGAGCTATCAATAAAATTTCCGAACACTTTGTAAAACATCTAATTGTTCCTATTCCAATAGCGCTATCTCTCTCCATCGGATGGATTATGCTAAAGTCTATCCAAGGACAAAAATTCCAGCCTTTACTAGCACAAGGAACAGATTTCTCTTTAGGAATTCCCGTACTCGGAATGAGTACTTTGCAAGAATTAGTTGTTTCTATCGGTTGCGTTGCTGTTATCTGGATGGGTGTATTTACATCTGCCGAAGGAACAATTGCCGCTACCGCTACTGGGTGGATCGGAGAGAAACTAAAAGCTGCCGGAACATTCCTTGGAAAAGCTCCATTCAAATATGGAAAATGGATCCCAATTGGTGGCAAAAATTATTCACTTGGATCCCTTTCCACTTTTGTAGATAGAGTCCAAGACAAAATAAATAGACCGGATGAAAGTCTTGTAACTTCAGATTTTGGTAAACAATTTGGACTTCTGGGGAACGAAGTTACTGCAGAAAATTTAAAACA
>JBAYNL010000102.1:0-4438 GCA_041678805.1 Candidatus Altimarinota bacterium
CACAAGAGAATGGGATTCAAAATGGTATGCCTCAAAAGTAAACTACGTAAAATTGTTTCATCAAGATATAGCGATCGAGAAATTAATCAAAGAGAAGGTTGAAACAGAGGGATTATCTAGATTGGAAATTTTAAGAGTTCAAGGAAAAGTTATTCTCAATATTCACACTTCAAAACCTGGGTTAATTATCGGAAGAGGTGGAGACTCTATTGAGAAATTAAAAGACCTATTAACAAAGAAATTCAAAGAAACTTTTGCAATCAATATCAAGGAAGTAAAAAAACCAATGCTTGACGCTAATATCGTCGCAGAAAGCATCGCAAGACAAGTTGAAAAGAGAATCTCTTACAGAAGAGCATCAAAAATGACTATCGAGAAAGTAATGGAGTCCGGAGCAAAAGGAATAAAGATATATCTTGGAGGACGTTTGAATGGAGTTGAAATTTCAAGAGGTGAATTCTTCAGTAAAGGGAAAATTCCATTACATACATTTAGAGCTGATATCGATTATTCATCAGTAGCCGCTCAGACTACTTACGGGAAAATCGGAATCAAGGTATGGATCTATCGAGGAGAAGTCTTCAGAAAAGATCTAATGGCAAGAATGGTACAACAAATTGAAGACACTAAGTAATAAACAACAATGCTAGAACCAAAAAAATTAAAACATAGAAAAGTTCACAGGGGCCGCAGTGATTTAAAAGGCGTTGCGATCAGAGGCAGTAAAGTATCTTTTGGAACTTACGGCCTAAAATCACTTGAAGCTGGAGAACTTAACCCTAGACAAATTGAAGCCGCTCGTCGTGTAATGACTAGATATACAAAACGTGGAGGAAAAATTTGGACAACTATATTCCCTCACAAGCCAGTTTCAAAGAAAGCTCAAGAGGTACCGATGGGTAGTGGAAAAGGATCACTAGACCACTACGTAGCAACTATTAAACCGGGAAGAATTCTCTTTGAAATGGATGGTATCCCTGCAGAATCAGCTAAAAAAGCGATGACTCTTGCAGGACACAAATTGCCACTTAAATGTAAATTTATTAACACTGAAGCATAATAATGAAACCAATTGAACTAGAACAATTAAAGAAATTGGATGTATCTAAGCTCAAAGAAGAGTTGGCTACAACTAAAACAGAACTATTTAGAGTCGCTTTCGAAGTAAAAAGTGGTCAATCAAAGAATTCTCATCTAGTTCGCGATTATAAGAAATACATCGCAAGAATTGAAACCATCTTAAACTCACAAAAATAATATGAGATCAAAAAAAGGTGTAGTCACCAAAGCAGTACAGGATAAAACAATTATTGTAACAGTTCATACTTACAAGAATCATCCAAAATACAAGAAAAGGTTCAGAACTTCAAAGAAATATCATGTTCATAATCCTGAAAATCAGAAGTTTGAGATTGGAACAGAGGTTACCTTCTACGAAACAAGACCATTGAGTAAGTTAAAGAAATGGACAATCGAAGTTCCTACTAAAGCTAGCACTAACACTAAAGCTAATTAATCATGATTCAACCAGAGACAAAATTAGTTGTTGCAGATAACACCGGGGCAAAAATGGCGAAATGTTTCAAGATTCTCGGAGGAACAAGAGCTAGATATGGCCGTCTTGGAGATATAATCGTTGTCTCAATCAAGAGCGCCAGCCCAAAGGGAATCGTAAAAAAGAAATCAGTTGAAAGAGCTGTAATTGTACGCCAAAGAAAAGAATATAAGAGAAAAGATGGCAGTTGTATTCGTTTCGATGACAACGCTGTCGTAATTGTAGACAAAGACAAGCAACCAAAAGGAACTCGTGTCTTTGGTCCAGTAGCAAGAGAGCTCCGCGAAAGAGGATTCCAAAAAATTATTTCACAAGCACCAGAGGTACTATAAAACGAAAACATTATGAAGCTAAAACTTAACGACACAGTACAGGTTATCGCCGGAAAAGATAAAGGCGCTAAAGGTAAGATTATTAAGATAGACAATAAAAAGAATAAGATTGTCGTAGAAAAAGTTAATATTCGCACAAAACATGTTAAGAAGACTGGAGAAAAACCTGGATCAAAAATCAAGTTTGAAGGATCTATTGATGCCTCAAACGCTATGATCCTTTGCCCTCAATGTAATAAAAGAGTTCGTATCGCTTATAAAGAATTAAAGAATGGTAAAAAAGAAAGAATCTGCAGGAAATGCAAAGAAACTCTAGATAAAGAAGTAAAAGGAAAACAATAACCTTAACCTAAAGTTAATTTAAAATGACTAAAGTAGTAGATCTAAAAACCAGATTTCTCACAGAAATAGCTCCAGCGCTTCAGAAAACCTTAGGATTAAAGAACGCTTCAGCTTCACCAAGAGTAACGAAGATAACTATAAATGTAGGAATTGGATCATACGTTCAATCTCACAATAAAGATTATTCTAAAATAGTTGAAAGTATTACCGCAATTGCAGGTCAAAAGCCAATAGTTGCAAAAGCTAAAAAATCTATTTCCAACTTTAAAGTGAGAGAAGGAGAAGCTATCGGAATTATGGTCACTTTAAGAGGAAAACGCATGTATGACATTTTAAATAAATTGATCAACATAGTCTTCCCTCGTGTAAGAGATTTCCGTGGACTATCAAGAAAAGCTTTCGACGGACATGGTAATTACTCAATCGGATTTAAAGAACACATCGTTTTCCCAGAAGTTATTCAAGACGATTTAACAAAAGTTCATGGATTGCAAATCAACATTTCAACAAGCGCTAAAACGGACGAACAAGGACTTGAATTACTAAAAGCACTCGGATTTCCATTTAAAAAACAATAATTACTAAAAATGGCTAGAACATCAATAACAATAAAGTGCGCACGCAAAAAAGAAGCAGCTGCAAAACAACACGCCGCAGGTGAAAAAATTAAGTTCCCTACACGTGTTTACAACAGATGCCAGCTGTGTGGAAAAATTCACGGATATATGAGAAAGTTTGGAACTTGCAGAATATGCTTCAGAGAATTAGCCCGCGAAGGCAAAATCTCCGGAGTTACAAAATCATCTTGGTAATATAGAAATATCAATTTAATCATTACATAATGAATACAGATCCTATTTCAGATCTACTAACAAGACTCAGAAACGCCGCTATGGTGAATCACGATACAGTCTCTGTACCTCATTCTAAATTAAAAGAAGAAATTTTGAGAGTGATGAAAGAGAAAGGGTTTATTAAAGACTTTGAAAAAGAAGAAGTAAAAGGTGGTCATCCAGAAGTAGAGGTTACTTTACACGAGAACAGAGCGTTAACATTAAAAAGGCTCAGTTCTCCAGGACAAAGATTATATATCAGAACTCAAGATATTAAAGGAACTAAAGGCGGACTTGGAATAATTATTCTTTCTACCTCTAAAGGTATTATGGCCGCTACGGACGCAAAAAAACTAAAGCTCGGAGGAGAATTAATCTGCGAAATCTACTAACACTTTAAACTTTATGTCACGAATCGGCAAAAATCCAGTAAACATCCCAAGTGGAGTTACCATAACAATCCAAGATCATCTTGTAACAGTAAAAGGACCTAAGGGCGAACTGAAAAGCACGTTCAACCCAAACGTAACAATTACTGCAGACGGACAACAAGTTGTTGTAACACGTAAAGATGACTCTAAATTAGCCCGATCAGTTCATGGCCTATCAAGAACTTTGATAGTAAATATGATCGAAGGAATTACAAAAGGATTTGAGAAAAAATTGGAAATCGTCGGAGTAGGTTATCGTGCAGTCGCAAACAAGAATAAAATCACATTAAACTTAGGATATTCTAAACCAGTTGAATATATTGCTCCTCAGGGCATCGAGTTCAAGCTTGATGAAGATAAGAAAAACATCATTACTATTTCTTCCATTGATAAACAATTACTTGGCGAAATAGCCGCAAAAGTTCGTTCATTCAGACCACCTGAACCATACAAAGGAAAAGGTATTAAGTACGAAACAGAACACATTACTAGAAAAGCTGGTAAATCAGCTGGAAGCGGAGCTAAGTAAAATAACTAACTAATTTTAGAACAATGCAGTTAACAAAAGTACAATCAAGAACAAGAAGACACGCACGCGTTCGTGCTAAAATTCTAGGCGGAACAGATAGACCAAGGTTAGTAGTATTCCGCAGTTTAAAATTCAATTACGCTCAATTAGTTGATGATCAAAATCATGTAATATTAGTTTCCAGTTCTGATCAAAAATCTAAAGCAAAAGGAACAAAGACTGAAAAAGCTAAACAAGTTGGATTAGATCTAGCTAAAAAAGCTTTAGAGAAAAATATTTCTGAAATCGTTTTCGATAGAAGTTGTTATAAATATCACGGTCGTGTAAAGGCTCTTGCTGATGGCGCTCGTGAAGGAGGCTTAAAATTCTAAATTTTTTAATAAAAATATGTCAAAAGGACCATACAACAAACAGGG
>JBAYNL010000103.1:0-4430 GCA_041678805.1 Candidatus Altimarinota bacterium
TCAAGATGTTTATGTTCTTGGCGTACATTTATATCCTTTCTCTTATCCCAAGTTTTAGAAGAATTTTTGAATATCATGGCGCGGAACATAAATCGATTTTTACTTATGAAAATCACCTTGAGCTGATCCCAAAAAATGCCAAAAAACAAACTCGTTTTCATCCACGCTGTGGAACAAGCTTTATCATCATTGTTTTCGTAATTAGTATTTTGGTTTATACAGCCTTACCAAAACAGACGGACTTTTGGAGTAATCTCGCTGTTAGGATTGGATTCCTTCCTTTTATTGCCGGAATCTCTTATGAATATCTAAAACTCAGCGCAAAATATTCACGCAACTTCATTGTGAAAGGATTAGTTACTCCAGGCCTCTGGTTCCAAAGATTAACTACTAAAGAGCCAAACAATGCTCAACTCGAAGTAGGCCTAAAATCTTTAGAACAAGCACTAGCCATGGAATCACAAAAGAAATAGGGGAGCCTCCCGCCCCACGCACAAGCTCTCTCATCTATTATGAGAAAACTCTCTTTATTTCTTCACCTCAGCCGTAGCGTCGGCTACATCTAGAGAGATGCCAGGTCCCATTGCAGTGGTAACTGTAATGCTCTTGATATATGTTCCCTTTGAAGACGCAGGCCTGCTATCCAAAACAGCCTTAACAATAGACTTTAAATTGTCTTTCAACTTAGCTTCATCAAAAGAAACTTTTCCAAAAAGGTTGTGTAGATTTGATAATTTATCGACACGGATTTCAATTTTACCTTTCTTGATTTCGGAAATTGTCTTTGCAACGTCTGTCGTAACCGTTCCGGTCTTTGGATTTGGCATCAAACCTTTCTGGCCGATTGTTTTTGCAATCTTACCAAGGTTCTTCATTTGATCAGGAGTAGCAATGGCAATATCAAATTCAAACCATCCGGCTTCAATTTTTTCAATCAAAACATCTGTTCCAGCCTCAACTGCTCCGGCCTCTTTTGCTTCTTTAACTTTTTCTTCTCCCACAAACGCAACTACTCTTACTTCTTTACCTGTTCCATGAGGTAAAGCTACAGTTGTTCTGATGTTCTGATCAGCTTGCTTTGGATCAACTCCAAGATAGAAGTGAACCTCTGTACTTGCATCAAATTTTGTAGGATTTGTCTTCTTCAACAAAGCAACAGCTTCGTCCATAGAATACAATTTCTTCTCGACTAGCTTAGCTACTTCGAGAAACTTCTTTCCGTGTTTCTTTTTCATGATAGTGATTGTTATGTGGTGCAAACGCCTAAGTTTTTGTTTAGGCTCCCACGATGTATAAATATTTAGCCTTCAACCTTAACTCCCATACTTCTTGCACTGCCGGCGATAATTTTTACCGCAGCATCCATATCATTAGAGCTTAAGTCTTTTACTTTAATCTTAGCGATTTCTTCCAATTGAGCTCTTGTAATTGTGCCAACTTTATCTTTATTTGGAACAGCTGAACCCTTTGGAATATTGATCGCTTTTCTAATCAAAACAGCCGCTGGTGGGCTCTTCATGATGAATGTATAACTTCTGTCATCAAAAATGCTGATTTCAAGAGGCACGATAGTGTCTCCCATTTCTCTAGTAGCATTGTTGAATTCTGTACAGAATCCAGGAAGATTAATTCCATGAGGACCAAGTGCAGTACCTACTGGAGGTGCTGGATTGGCTTTTCCCGCAGGAAGCTGTATTTTTACAACTGTAACGAGTGTTTTTGCCATATTAATTTAATTAAAAGTACTCTTTCGAGCGCGTAACAGAGGTATTCTAGTGATTTGTAGTTAGAAGTCAACGGAATTTCAAGGAATCCTAAGCCAATAAAGCTTATTTTTCCCATTCCAAAAGTTTGATCAGATTTTTAACCTGTGAGTGGTATTCCTTCGGATAAGAAAAACCATATATCAAAGTACCTAATTTTACCGTCAAAAAGGCCGTCTTCGGTCTGCGAGTGTCATTGATATAAAAATTACCATCCCCATATTCATTAGTCTCATTTATTTCTGATTCCAATCCTTCAGCACCTCGTATTTTCAAAACTTGATAAACCTCATCAATAGAACTATTTGTACCAGTTTTTATGACATAGACTTTAGCAAACATCGCCTCGTCCGATTTGATGATAATTTTCTTCACAGTAACATCATAAAGGTCATCGGTGTAAATTGTCTTATACAAAGAGCCGTCGTGTTTTTCCTCTTCCATATACGCAGATACAAATCCTGCACTCTTCAACTGTTCATCTCTCAAATAAACATTTTTTGAAGCAATCACAAAATCATTGTCCTCGAAATCACTCGATTGAGAAGGAGTATTTGTTGTTGATGAAACCTCTGTCGTTGTAGCATCGGCGGTGGCAACATCTCTGGCAATAGGAGTTTCAGGTGGAACAGTCTCAGGATCATTTTCGGGATCATTCTCCGCACTACCTAAATCAAATCCTAGACGATTAGGAGTAGAATTAGCGCTTACATCAGTCCCCGGATCAGCCGTCGTTTCAGCCGTTGCTTCAGCATCTGCTCCCAAAACATTCGTCTCCAAAGCTTTGGAAACATCAATACTATCCGGTAAAGTAAATTTTCCGTTAGTCAACTCAGCAGCAATATCGGCATCCTTCATTCCTGGAAGATAGTTGTTTACAACTAAATCAGCAACTATCACTATGACGACTATAGATAAAACAACTGTAAATACAGTGAACTTATTCATATACGAATATTACGAAAAGCATTCATAAAATGCAAGGGTTCAAAAAATAAAAGTTTACTTCTTTTTTACTTGAGTAAAATCCAACTCAACCGGAGTTTCACGTCCAAAGATCGTAATAAGTACCTTAACTTTTCCCTTATCTTCATCGATTGTGCTGATAATACCATCGTAATTTGCGAATGGACCATCAAGAACAATGACGTGATCACTAACTGAGAAATCAATTTTGAATTTTGGTTCAGATTGACCCATGTGTCTTTTGATAACTTTCCATTCTTCCGGAGAAACCGGAATTGGAATAGTCCCAGAACCAACGAATCCTGTTACGTTTGGAGTATTTCGAACAACATACCAGCTATCATCTGTAACGATCATATCTACAAGAGCATATCCCGGGAAAATTCTCTTTTCTTCGGTAACCGGTTGCCCCTTCTTAATAACGATTTGAGTTTCTTTTGGAACAACTACTTCAAAAATTAAATCCTGCATCCCCAAAGATTCAATACGTTGTTGCAATGCCTCTCTTACTGCATCTTCATACCCAGAATATGTGTGAATGACATACCAATGCCTACCTGTACCTTCAACTTGTCGTCCCATATTTTTAAGCGTTTAAGGTTAAGATGTAAGTGTAGACCCAGTTAAATCCGAAATCTACAAACGTCAAAGAAATAGCAGCAATAAGAACAAATACAAACACAATAGCGGTCAATTTTACGGCCTGGTTTTTAGTAGGCCAAGTGACCTTACTCAGTTCTTCTAAACATCCTTTTATATATCTCACTATAGCGTTTTCTTTTAAGCTCATGATAGTAATTTAAGCATTTTTAAAAGGCCTAAGCAGCCTCTCGTGAGAAGACTATAACATTAAACTAATAATAAAATCAAGGAACTCTGCTACTGCGATTTAACTATATTACCTTGAGAGAATCCCTAAAATCTGTTAAAATATATTAGAAGTTCTTAAAGAAAAGTTTTTAAGAAAACAAAAATCAAAATGAAAACATCTGCGAAGCTTCTAGTTCAGTTCCTAATCGTGATGGGATTAATCACTGTTTTTACAAGTATTCAGGCGATGGCTGCTTATATTCCAATGGGATCGATTACTGAAATAGATGCTTACAACTCGGCGAAAATCCCTGTGCCGCCAGCCAATCAGGGTGCTGATGCGGTTCTTGGGCAGATCGTTATGAGTGCGCTGGGATACGTTAAAGTTATCACTGTCGCTGTTGGTATTTTATATATCACGGTGATGGGTTACAGGATGGTTACCAATTCGGAAAACGAAGAGGAATTGACCAATATCAAAAAGGGAATGACATATACCCTAATCGCCTTTATGATCATCAGTATGTCCCAGGACTTAGCGCAAGTTTTCAATTTTGAAAATGGCTCTATTTTACAGAATCCATCGCAACTTTTGAAAAAAGTGGTGATTTGGGACAAACAAGTCCAAATCATAATTACATTTATCAAATACATTCTCGCGGCTTTTGCCGGAGTAATGATTGTTCGTTCTTCCATCAAACTTGTTACTTCCGGTGGAAACGACGAGGAGGTTTCAAAGCATCGTCATAGTATCCTCTACAGCATCGGAGGACTTTTACTTGTTTACGGGGGAGATATTTTTATCAACAAGGTTTTCTACGTCGTAAATACCAAAAAATATACCGCGACCAATGGAATCGAATGGAGTGTTGATGCCGGACAGGGAGTAAA
>JBAYNL010000104.1:0-4423 GCA_041678805.1 Candidatus Altimarinota bacterium
ACCAATAATAAAACTATACGCCACGATGACGACAAAAAAAACTAATACGAATAAATCCCAAGATAGCTGTATGTTCATAGGAAACGAGGACTACAAATATCACTCCCCACTTTAATACATACCTTAAAACTTTTCAACTAATTACCAGAAGATTCCACCTTTTTTAACTTCGATTTTTGCTTCTTTCGCTAATTCCGCATAAAGTTCTTTCTCTTTGCCTGAAAGTTTTGTGGGGATCTTGATGCGGATTTTTACAAGATGATCGCCCATTGCATCACTATTAACTCTAGTAACACCTTTTTCTTTTAATTTAAAAACTTTACCATCTTCTGTTCCTGCAGGAATCACAATTTTTTCTTTGCCATGAATTGTTTCAATATCGATCTCAGCCCCAAGAACAGCTTGTACCAAATGAATTTCAGCCTCGCTGTGAATGTCGTAACCATCTCTCACAAATTTTTTACTTGGGATAACTTGAAGAGTGATATATAAATCTCCACTTGGACCATTTTTAAATCCACCTTCTCCTTTGCCACTTAAACGGATCGTAGAGCCATTATCTATTCCTGCTGGGATACGAACTTTTACATTTTCTTTTACTCGAACTCTTGTTGAACCATGACATGCAGTACATTTTTTTTCAGGGACTTTTCCTTCTCCATTACATTCATCACAAGTATTGGAAGTTGTGATTTGTCCCAAAATGGTATTTCTGACGGCACGAATTTCTCCAGTTCCTCTACACGTAGGACAGGTGATAATACTACTTCCCGGCTCAGTTCCAGTTCCTTTACAGTTTTTACAAACATCTGGTTTAGTAATTTCTAATTCTTTTTCACAACCAAAAACAGCTTCTTCAAAAGGTATTTTTATATTGGTTTCAATGTCATTACCGCGCATTGCACCGGATTTTTTTTTGCGTCCGCGAGAACTTCCGGAACTTCCATTAAAAAAAGATTCAAAAATATCTGCAAAATTAGAAGACCCATCTGAGAATCCCGAGAAGTCAAACCCTCCTCCATTAAATCCTCCAAATCCAGCTCCCTGTCCACCACCACCCCCAAATCCACCCTGATTTCCTGTTGACCCAAAAGTATCATATTGCTGGCGTTTTTTCTTATCGGAAAGCACTTCATACGCCATATTGATTTCTTTAAATTTCTGCTCAACCTCCTTTTCCCCTTGATGTTTATCAGGATGCCATTGCAAAGCAAGCTTGCGATAGGCAGTCTTTATTTCGCTGTCTGAAGCGTCTTTTTTGATGCCAAGAATTTCGTATAAATCTTTCATGGCTCAGATTTTAGCACTCTAAACAGGTGAGTGCAAGAGGGGAGGGTTATTGCCAAAAGAGGCGTAAAGTGGTAAAATATCATAAGCTAAAATGTAAGAATAATTATGGCAAATGGAGAAGGAGGAAAAGATAGAGTCCCTATCGTTCTTGATGTTCCAGAGGATGTTAGAATGCACCTTAGGAGAGGAGTTTTTATGACCATAGGGGAATTACCTTTGGGTTCGCCAGATTCATCAATTTCAGTTTTAGAAAGAGATTTGGGAAGGGTAATCGCATTCGTAAGAAGCCAAATTCCGGATGTAGAAATTATTGAGCAAGATGGAACTAGAACTTTACGAAAAGAAAAAGAACCTATTCCAGAGCCCTCACCAGCTACTCCAGATGTTTTTGAAGAAGACGAGTGGACGTCCGCAGATGAAGCAAGGGGATTGTATGGTCACCATGGTCAATGGGGTGAGATTAGAGAACAAATTAATCTAGCAAGGGAAATGGCGTCATTAGTGAACAAGCCTTCTAAAGGTCGCAAATGGCCAAAATTTAGAATATCTGTTAGTGCCTCTGGATTTCATTACAGAGGAGAAAGTATTTCTTTGAATGGAAAATCCGGGAAAATAAAAACAGCCAAAGAGCTTAGAGCTTGGAGGGCGGTAGTGAATAAAATGAAAAGAAGCTAAAGATTTCAGCTATTTCGCTTTAATAAAATCTTTTTACCAAAATTCCAAGTTAGTACAAAGGCCAAGTATGCCAGATAAGCTAATACAGTTCCTATCCAAATTCCATAAATAGGAAAGGTTAACATGGCAACAAATCCATAAACGGGAAAGCTTAATGCTCCCGGAAAAAACATCGATTTTACCACAGAAGGAATTATCTTTTTTCCTTGTAAATGAAAATAAATTATTAGAGTCGAAGAAAAAACAGCGGGGAACGTTGCGAAAATTCCACCCCAAATATTTCCCAAAGTTTTCGACAAAAATACGCTTATAGCAACGATGGATCCTCCAAGCAAAGATCTAAAAAATACATGATTAATATTTATCGGAAATTTTTTCAAGGTAGATACTTGAGGCATTTTTTTCACAATAAAATATCCTATGACCACAGGAGGCAATGCAAAAAATAAAAATGAATTTAAAAAAGTAGATGGTGGAAACAAGATTATTAAACAAGCAAATAAAGCCCAAACAATCAGGCTTAATCCGTAATTAAATATTAGACGTGTGCCACTTAATAGAGCAAAAATTGTTATAAAAAAATAGGATGCTCCTTCAGACGCTGGAGTAAAAAGAGCGGCTTGAGCAGCATCTGCGGGAGTTTTTGTTAAGCCGATAAAAAAAAGGCCGATTGCTATGGTCGAAGGAATCGTCAAAATAATTCCTCTCCATCTTAAAGAAACTCTTTCTCCAATTAGAGTTTGCAAGGCGATAAAAATCCCTCCTACAAGAAATGAAATAATTAATTGAAAGATGAACATAACTTTTTGGTAGCGCCAAGGAGAATCGAACTCCTGTTTTCCCCGTGAGAGGGGGATGTCCTAGCCTCTAGACGATGGCGCCTTAATGTGAAAAATCTTTTAGCGCGCCAATTTTAGCTAAGGATGAAGGCGGAATCAATGGGATTTAGATTTTCGAAATCACTTTCTTTGTCTTCTGTAAAAGTTTTTGAAAAAACTTTTTTATCCCATTCATTTTTAAATATTTAAAAGCGCCACGAGCCTTTCCCAAATAACTTCCATATCCAAATTTAGAGCTTACGGATACTTTTATTCCTCTGTCTGGAGCTGGCCTAGGGTTTTCTAGCCATTTCAGCAGCGGTTTCAGTAAATACTCATAATTACACTTCTCTTTGATATATTTGCGACCATTTTCACCGTGTTCTTTTAATTTATTTCCATGATGATCTTTCCAATCGCTATACATGTTAGCGATCGTTTCCGTGATCTCCTCATGTTTTCCGCTTTTTAGAGCCACTCCGGCACCGCATTTTTCAACTTCATAAGAAATTTCACTACCCAAAGTGGTAATTACAGGAACTCCAAATTTCATCATTTCATTAATGCGATTTCTGGCTCCTGTATAAGTCTCGGTACATTTTCGGTCGATATTTAGTCCCACATTTGCTCTAGCATAAACATAAGGGATGTCCTCTGTTTCCACCCATCCCAAAAACACAAATCGATCCTTATATTCGGATTCGTCTACCATCTTCTTAAATTTTGCAAAAGTGCTTCCATCAAGTCCCTTAATTTGGCCTCCTGTAGAGACAAAATAAAGTTTTTTACATTTATCCATCGCCTCCGAAACGCTCTTATATAGAGTAAGTTCATCTACCCAAGTATTGTATCCCCCCATCCACAGCAGGACAAAAGCATCTTCAGGTACAGATGATCCAAAAATTCTTTTCACTTTTTCAAAAGTTTCGGCATGTTTTTCGTTATCAAAAACCCTTCCTTCTCCTTCAAAAATTTCAGTCCCATTAGGAATGGAATATGTGAATTTGTAGCCAAAAGTTTCATTACATAATCTGCCAAAAGTCGCCAGTTCTCCCAGCACTGCAAACTTCTGAGGATCCGATACACACGAAATTTTATCTGCGCGTTTTAGAACTGTTTCCTCCATTCCAAAATAATGAGAAAGAAAATCATTAGACGCCATTTTATAGGCTTGGGCTTGAGCTTCCGCCATAATCCAGCCATTTAAATCAGTCCATAAAGGCGCGACACTTTGTAAAGAAGCCGCAACATAAGAAGAAAACGTATTTACAGCCACAATTGCATCAGGAATAAATTCATCGTGAATCCTTTGAATCGCTTTAAAAAGCTCCGGATCATTTTTTGAAATTGAAAAATGTCGGTAGTTTTCATTATAAGTAAGATCTTTTTGGCCGGGCTCTTCCTCGTAACATTCCGGAAGCGCAATTGTTACGAGACAAACTTTGAAATTAGGCCTTTTCTTAGAGGCAAAAGCGTTTTCAGCCTTATCAATCACAGTTCCCCCCTCCTGAATTAAGGGTTTTAAGAACTGATAAGTGCGAAGTCCCGCAGCAGGACGCGATTTTGTGTTCTCTGTAGGTAGCGGTGAATTGCCAACTAGAAGTATCCTTTTCATATTCCAAAAATATACCACTTTAGTA
>JBAYNL010000105.1:0-4302 GCA_041678805.1 Candidatus Altimarinota bacterium
GTGGTTTACTTTGATATTAAAGAAGTTTTGGAAAATGAAATTTTGTCTTTTTATGAACAAGGTCAGTTGAGAACCGAATTGGGGCAGGATTTTATTAGTAGAAAAATTGATTTTTTAAGAAGATTAATGAGTCTTTTCTTTGATGATTTAGTGACTGTTCAACAGGCTCAAGAAATTGCAAGAAATCTGACTGAGGGGATCTATAATTTGACTCCACCAGAGAGTGCAAAAATTGCGGTGACGGCACTTTTCCAAACTCAATTAGATAGTTTGACTGATTTTTGGGGGTATTTGGATAACGTTGAATACAATGGCTCGAAGGCTCATGGTTTAACTCATAAAGATAGATATGAAGCTTATTTGCAAGAAAGAGATAGAGTTTGGACTTTTGAAACGATGATGGATGCGGTTTTGGGTGGAGGTGCGACTGTTTCGGTTGGAGCAATGGACAGAATAAAAAGTGATATTATTGAAGAATTAACGAATAAGGATGTTACTAATTTGGAAGTTGCAGATGTTGATAATCCCAATGCTCGTTATGTTGAGGTAAAGTATGTTTTGGGGGGATATCTTGTTAAGGCTACTTTTGATAGAGATGGAATTGATAAGGATGGGAAGTCTTTGAAAAATGTTTATGTGTATGATCAATTGATTTCGGAGGAACTGGTTAAGCCGGAAGAATTGCTTTCGTTAATTGATCAAAAGTTGGTGAGTCAATATAAGATTGAGCCTGCGAGAACTGGAAATTTAGCAGAATCTGTTAAAAATAATGCCGAAAGAATTACTAAATTATATCTGGTTAATAAAATCAAAACCGCTGGGTTCGAAATAACTGAGGATCAAATTAAGTTAGTTGATGAGGTAAATCTAGTTTATCGAGTGGAAAAAGTCTTTTTGCAAAGTGCTGAAGACACATTGGTTACTTTTGATTATCTTTCTGATCAAGAGAAGGTTTCTAATTTATATTTTGAACTAAAGGGAACTCCGATGATTTTAACTGGTGAATATAGTTTGCAAGAACTTCATGATTTGATTTCTGATAATCAAGTTGAGGTGAAAGGTGAGGTTAAAAAAACTCAAAGAGGGGGGGTCTGATTACGGATAAAAATTTTCTCCTGACAAGATATTTGGTTTGTGCTAAAGTCTTGCCAGTCGTTTTTAGTTTTTAAGATTTTTTTGAATATGGCTGATGATAAAGTAAATAAAACTCAAGGCTATACAGCGGATCAGATTCAGGTTTTGGAGGGGCTTGCTGCTGTTCGAAAAAGACCTGGAATGTACATTGGTTCAACAGATGTTACTGGTTTACACCATTTAGTTTGGGAGATTGTGGATAATGCGATTGATGAAGCGATGGCTGGTTTCTGTAATAAAGTAGATGTAATTGTGCAAAAAGATGGTGGTCTTTCTGTAGAAGATAATGGTCGTGGTATCCCAGTTGATAAGCATAAAAAAACCGGCAAATCGGCTTTGGAAACGGTAATTACCGTATTGCACGCCGGTGGTAAATTTGGAGATGGTGGATATAAAGTATCTGGAGGTCTTCATGGAGTGGGTATTTCAGTAGTAAATGCTCTTTCCGATAGAATGATTGCGGAAGTTTATCGTGATGGGAAGATTTATAGGCAAGAGTATGGCAAAGGTGACGTTAAGGGTGAGGTGGAAGTGGTGGGAAAGAGTGACAAGACTGGAACTAAGATTACTTTCTATCCTGATAATACGATTTTTGATACCGTGGTTTTTGATTTCCAAACTATTTTAAATAGGTTGCGTCAACAATCATATCTTACCAAAGGGGTAATGGTAACTATTGTTGATGAGAATGAAGAAGATAAGAAATATAAATTTTATTTTGAAGGAGGTATAAAATCTTATGTTCAGCACTTGAATAAGGGGAAAGAGAATCTTTGTAATGTTGTTTATATTGAAAAGGAAGTTGATGCTGGATATGTCGAAGTTGCTTTGCAGTACAACAACTCTTTCCAAGAAACGATTTATACTTTTGCGAATAATATTCATACCATTGAGGGAGGTATGCATTTAACTGGATTCAAGTCTGCGCTTACAAGAACAATTAATGCCTATGCGAGGAAAGCGGAATTATTAAAGGAAAAAGATGACAATTTGACAGCTGAAGATGTGCGTGAAGGACTTACGGCGATTGTTTCTGTGAAGTTAAAAGATCCTCAATTTGAAGGTCAGACTAAAGGAAAACTTGGAAATGCAGAAATGAGAACTGCTGTTGAAGCAGTGTTTGGTGAATATTTTAATCAATATCTTGAAGAAAATCCTGCTGATGGTAGAGCTGTTGTTGGGAAATGTCATTTGGCGGCAAGAGCTCGTATGGCTGCACGTGCGGCAAGAGATACAGTTATCAGAAAAGGAGCGCTTGAGGGAATGACTTTGCCAGGGAAGTTGGCGGATTGTTCCAGTCGTGAACCGGCAAATTCAGAATTGTTTATAGTTGAGGGAGATTCTGCTGGAGGTAGTGCAAAACAAGGTAGAAATAGAGAGACTCAGGCGATTTTGCCTTTAAGAGGTAAAATTTTGAATGTTGAACAATCACGTTTGGATAAAATTTTGGCAAATAATGAAGTGAAGAATTTGATTGTTGCTTTAGGAGTTGGTGTTGGTGAAACTTTTGATGTTCAGAGATTGCGTTATCATAAAGTTGTTATCATGACCGATGCGGATGTGGATGGTGCGCATATTAGAACTTTGCTTTTGACTTTGTTCTACAGATATTTTAAAGAACTTCTTGAAAAAGGACATATTTATATTGCTCAGCCACCGCTTTATAAAGTGGCGGTTGGAAAATCTGTTCATTATGTTTATAGCGATGAGGAAAAAGAGGCTCACTTAAAAACTCTCGCTAAGGATGCTAAATATTCAATTCAACGTTATAAAGGTCTTGGAGAAATGAATCCTGAACAGCTTTGGGATACAACTATGGATCCGCTCAAAAGATCAATGTTGCGTGTTACGGTTGAAGATGCGGAGCGTTCTGATCAGGTTTTCAATACTTTGATGGGAGCGGAAGTTATGCCAAGAAAAAAGTTTATTCAGGCATATGCCAAGAAAGTTAAAAATCTAGATATTTAGAGTAAAACAAAGCGGATGTTTTCGAAGAAGCTTTGTCACAAAATTTACTTATGTTATTAACAATAAGGTTGCTTTTAGTTTGATAATAATTATAATGACTTCGCTTTTTAGTCATTAAACTTTTCGAAAGGGGATGAATACACAATGAGAGTAACCATTTGGAAAAACGATAAAGAATCAACTGAAAGATCAATTACAAGATTCAATAAGAAGGTTCAAGCTAGTAGAAAACTTTTGGAAGTTCGTGCTAAGAAACGTCATGTTAAGCCAAAGACAAAGCGCTTACAGAGAAAAGTTGCCATTATGCGCGAATTTTACAGATCTGAACGCGATAAGAATAAATTCTACTAAAATTTTATGACAAGAGGACAACTCCTGGATTTGGGAGTGCAACTTTTAGGTGCAAAAGATACCTCTGTTCTCGATGCCGAAGTTTTGCTTTGTTATGTTCTCGGCGAAACGAAAGAGTATCTTTTTGCGCATGCTAATGATGAAGTGAGTGATGAGAATTTGGAAAAGTTATATGTGCAATATCTGGATAGGGTAGGAAAAGGAGAGCCAATTGCTTATATCACAGGAGAAAAAGAATTTTATGGTTTTGATTTTTTGGTAAATAAACATGTGCTTGTTCCTAGACCTGAAACCGAAATGCTGGTTGCGCAGGTTTTGGCTTTCATGAAGGACAATTTTGAAAAACATGGGAAATATAAAATTTTGGACGTGGGGACGGGAAGTGGAAATATTGCGATTTCTATTGCCAAAACCTCGGAAAATTTAGGTGAAGATATGATTGAATATGTTGATGCGATTGATATTAGTGATGAGGCTTTGGAGGTGGCTTCGGAAAATGTTTTACAACACGGATTGGAAGATAGAGTGAAGGTTTTTAACAGTAATTTATTGGAAGGGATTGACGAAGATGAACATTATCATATTGTTGTTGCTAATTTGCCATACATAGGTGAAGTGACAAATAATCAGGTGGATAAAAATGTAGAAGCTTATGAACCAAATTCTGCTTTGTTTGCTGGGGATGATGGTTTGGAGCTGTATAAAAAATTGTTTCAACAGGTTGTTGAACGAAATATGGATTGGAGAATGATTGTAGGCGAATTTGGCTTTGGGCAGAGAGAAGATTTGGAACAATTGCTGAATAAATATTTTGAACACAAGTGGTCTATTGAAAAAGATCTTGCGGGA
>JBAYNL010000106.1:0-4182 GCA_041678805.1 Candidatus Altimarinota bacterium
CCCTTTACATATACTTCGCGTGTGGAGAGTCCAGGCGGTCGGTGGTGCGACTGAAAACTACACCAAAATTTCGGCTCGGATTAAAAACAAATACAAAAATCTCAGTTTTCAAAATAAAAACTGTTATGATTTTGTCCCCCCACTTCGGTGGGGTTTTTTTTTACTTAAATTGTGTTAGAGTTTAGGCATGGATAAAGTTTGCAAACAGTGCGGAGAGACATTTCCATTTTCAGAGGATGATTTGGCGATGCTTAAAAAGTTCACGAGTGAATTTGCGGGACAAAAATTTGAGATGCCGGAACCGACTTTTTGCGTAGATTGTCGCGCTCAACGAAGACTCGCTTTCCTCAATCAAATAAATCTTTTCAGACGTAAGTGTGACGCCACAGGAGTCGACATGGTTTCCAATTATCCCTCCAACAATCCGACTAAAGTTTACGAACAGCTCTATTGGTATTCTGATAAATGGGATGCTCTCGATTACGGGAAAGATTTCAATGAAAATGAATCGTTTTTTGAACAGATGTATGAGTTACAGCTAAAAGTTCCCGTACCAGCTTTATTCACTGATTATTTGCATGATGAAAATTGCGAATACACTCATTGTGCCGGAAAGAACAAAAATTGTTATATGATTTTTGATTCTGATGAAAATTGGAATCTTTATTATTGCTATGGAGTGAACGGATCGAAAGACAGTTTAGACTGTTATAGAGGGCAAAAACTGGAACTTTGTTACGAAGTAATTGATAGTAATAATTGTTATAAATGTGCTTATACTTACAACTCTTCCAACTGCAGTGAGTCTCTGTTTTTGAACAATTGTACGGGATGTCGAAACTGCATTTATTGCAGTAATTTGGTCAATAAACAGTATCACGTTTTCAATGAGAATGTAGGCAAAGAACGCTATGAAGAAATCATGAAAGGCTTTGGGAGTCATGAATTTTTGATAGATAAAATTCCGCAATTTGAAAAATTTAAACTAACGTTCCCTCAAAAATATATGAGAGGAGTGCAGAATGAAAACGTTATTGGGAACCATGTAATTAATTCAAAAAATGCTTATTACTGTTTTGATTCCATGAATTTGTGGGACTGTCGATATTGTTATCAAGCTTTTATTTCCGCAAAGGATTCTATGGACATTCAAGAGTCTGGTGGATGCGAATTGAACTATGAGACCGTTAACTGTGCTTACAATGTCTATAATGCCTTCTCTTGCTTCCAGTGCATGGATAATTGCAATAATCTGAAATATTGTATTCAATGCCAAGGTTGTAGCAACTGTTTTGGATGCGTGGGATTGAAAAGAAAAAAATACTGCATTTTGAATAAACAATATACACCTGAAGAATATGAACAATTAGTTGCGAAAATAATTAAGCATATGATGACAGCTGGAGAATATGGAGAATTCTTCCCAATTCATTATTCTTCTTTTGGATACAATCTTACGACCGCTCAAGAATATTTCCCATTAACAAAAGAGGAAGCTTTGGCAAAAGGATTTAAGTGGTACGATATAGGCAAAAAGGAGTATCAGCCTGCGACATTTGAGCTGCCTGATAATATTGCCGATGTGCAACCGGAGATTATAAAAGAGCTTTTGGCATGTGAAGATTGTGGTAGAAATTACAAGATTATCGAACAAGAATTAAAACTCCATCAGACTTTGAATTTGCCACTTCCTCGCAAATGTTTTTACTGTAGGAATTTGAATCGAATAAAATATCGCACTCCGAGAAAACTCTATGATCGCCAATGCGCAAAGTGTTCGGCTGATCTAAAAACGGCTTATGCTCCCGATAGACCAGAGATCATCTATTGTGAGAAGTGCTATGTGGAGAATGTGTTTTAACGCGGGTCCTGACAGGCAGCAGGAATATTCCCTTCACAAATACGTGTAAATATTCAGCTCGTTTAACATGTACGACTCGCTGAAAATTTCGCGATCATGATCGCTTGTTGTTTACACAAGTATTTGTTCAGAAAATATTCCTACTGCCTGTCACCCGCTTTATTTCGCTACTTTGCCTTGGTTCGCAACCTTCGCCATCGCGGCTTTAATCGTGGCTTTATCTCCTAAGAAATAATGCCTGACTGGTTTTAGTTTTTTATCCAGTTCATAGACTAAAGGAACTCCGGTTGGGATATTTAATTCGACAATATCTTTGTTCGGAATCTTATCTAGATATTTCACCAAAGCTCTCAGACTATTTCCATGAGCTGCAATGATCACGCGTTTTCCTTTTTTAAGTTGAGGGACAATTTGCTCCTTCCAATATGGCATGAATCTTTCCACTGTATCTTTTAAACATTCAGTTGTAGGCAATTCCCCGTGGGAAACATCTTTATATCTAGGATCATTCCCCGGATAACGCTTATCTGCTTTCTTTAAAGCAGGGGGCTGGATATCGTAGCTTCTGCGCCAAATTTTTACTTGTTCTTCACCGTGCTTTCTTGCTGTTTCCTCCTTATTTAATCCCTGGAGAGCTCCATAATGTCTTTCATTGAGTCTCCAGGTATTAATTATCGGAATCCAGATTTGATCCATTTCCTCGAGGGCGATCCATAGCGTTTTGACCGCCCTTTTTAGAACTGAGGTAAATGCCATATCGAAAACAAATCCTTCTTTCTTTAAAATTTTTCCGGCTTTGTGAGCCTCTTCAACCCCTTTTTTTGTGAGATCCACGTCCGTCCATCCGGTAAAGCGATTTTCTTTATTCCAAGTGCTTTCACCGTGACGTAGAAGTACAAGTTTTACCATTTATTTTTGAGGGTTATTTTAGTACTCGTAATAATTAGGTGTTGTTTCAACATCTTTCAACTCAACTCTGTTTACCTCTTCCAAATCTGTCATTTTATTAGCGGTAATTCCGGTTGCAGAAATCGTGTAGAAATTATCCCCAATGTAAATAATTCTCTCAACATCTTTATCTCCAGACCAATAGTAACCTGATTTATCTTTCACTTCATTCTCGTCATATTGAGTGATTCTTCCTCTTAATGAGAACCCATCTGCAACGCTAACATCAAACACATAAGCTCCTTGGTAAACATACTCTCCATAAGTATTTGTAGCACTTGTTGGATCAGCTTTAACAGATGCTGGAACTTCAGCAAGCGTTACCGGGAAAGCCATAAATCCTTTTGCCTTATCAAAAAGTAAAGCTTTGTGGTTCCATAAAAGTTCACTATCTGTACCACGATCTCCAATGATTATTTTGTGTAACTCTTTAGGATTACTAACATCCGTAACATCAAACATCGCAACCTTCATTCCTTGATACCAAGCAAAATCTAGGTCACGCATTTCGACTTCATCTAATCCAGCATCAATGGCATCCTTTCCAAATCCAATGATATGATTTTCGTCATATGGATGCAGATAATCGCTATATCCAGGAATTTTTAATTTTCCTAAAACTTTTGGCAAAGTTGGCTCACTCGTGTCGATTACAAATAATGGGTCAACTTTTTTGAAGGTAACAATGTAGGCACGATCTCCCAGGAATCTGACAGAATAGATTTCTTCTCCAGGAGCAAGCCCCTCTAAACTACCAACTTGATTTAAACTTCCATCTAGGATGTATAAATTGTTTTTTGCTGGAGGATTTTTACTCCAAAGATCTCCTAAAGTTGTAGCAATTCTGAAATACCCATCATTTTCATCCATTGAGAATTGATTCAAAATTGTACCAGGAACACTGCCGGTAGATTTATAAATAACTTGTGAATTTTTTAAACCAAATTTATGGATAATAGTTTCTTCGTCTGAAGTTGAAGAATCATATCTCCAATCATAAGAGTATTTATTTTCAGCTACATATAAGTTGTCTCTTGAAGCGTAAACCTTGCTTCCAGAGCCCAAAACTACTTGTTTTGAAACAATGGCACTTTTATCCTCTACTGGGATTCCGGCAACTGTAAGATAGCTCATTGACTCTGTAATTCTTGGAGAATACCAAACGCTACCACAAGAGGTCGTTGTCGCTGCAATTTTTTTGTTAGAATCATAATAGAGAGGAACTGGTTCATAACTGTAGATATATCTATTTGAAACTAGATAAACTGTATCATCAATTTTTCTGGAAGAAACATAATCTCCTTCGAAATCCAAATGACGTTTTAGAGAAATGTCATTTCTGTTTGTAATATCAAAAGTATAAACTTTTGTAA
>JBAYNL010000107.1:0-4009 GCA_041678805.1 Candidatus Altimarinota bacterium
CTCCGGAATATATAAAAAATCCGTCCCATTCGAAAAAGAAAATTGCATCATAATTGTTCCCCCGACCATCTCATTCGTATTTTTATCAAAAATTCCAATCTTATAAGTATCCCAACCCTCCTGATTTTTAAACTTAGCCCACTCAAAGGACTGATGGAAACCAGCCGCCCTATTTCTCTTCACTACCTTCTCCCACTTCTCTCGAAGAGTTTCATCAATATATTCACAATAATAATTCATAATTTCTTTTATTTACAAAGATAATTTACTCCATTTTTAAGCAATCAACAAGCCATCAAACCCCACTTTGCATAATCATTAATAAAATCCCTTGACTATCCAAAAGGTCGTCTGTATATTCTAACGGCAATTATGACTACCGCAAGTTAGTAAGAGCCTTTAGAAGGGTATACCGAATATCTTTCAAGGCCACTCGCCTCAAGCGAGATTAACCTCTACAAAATTATGGCAGGAATTCTCGGAAAAAAAATAGGTATGACTCGTCTTCTTCAAGATGATGGCCGCGTGATCCCAGTTACTGTAATACAGTGTGAACCAAATGAGGTTGCACAAGTAAAGACAGTTGAAAAAGATGGATATCCGGCGATAGTCCTAGGTTTTTCCAAATTGAAAAAGCCTACAAAGACTAAGAAGTTTCACCACGTAAGAGAATTTAAAGTTGTTGAAACTGAGCTAGCGAGTTATCAAAAAGGACAAGCAATTACGTTAGAAGGATTAAAAGATACGGCAACGGTTACAGTGGTATCCACCTCTAAGGGAAAAGGATTTCAAGGAGGTATGAAGAGATACAATTTCCGTGGAGGATGTCATTCTCACGGTTCACATCAAATAAGAGAAATTGGTTCAGTAGGACCATCTTCAAAACCTGGAAGAGTTCACAAAGGAAAGAAGATGCCGGGACATATGGGACTTGAGAGAGTTACTTTAAAGAAAGTCCCTGTTGAAATGATTGATATGGAAAAAAATATAATTTGTTTAAAAGGTGCCGTCCCTGGCCCAAATGGTGGACTTATCGTAATAAAGAAATAGCTTAAAATATGAAAATCGATCTATACACACAAGAAGGAGCAAAGAATGGAACATTGGATCTTCCAAAGGAAATGTTTGAAGTCCCATTTAATATGGACTTAATTCATCAGGCCTTGGTAAGACAAACTGCTAATGAGAGAATAAATATTGCTCACACTAAAATAAGAGGAGATGTTAGAGGTGGAGGTCGCAAGCCATACAAACAAAAAGGTACTGGTAATGCTCGTCAGGGTTCTACTAGATCACCTCAGTGGAAAGGCGGATCAGTCGTTTTTGGTCCACGCAATAATAGAAACTTCTCGAAGATGATGCCAAAGAAACAAAGAAGACAAGCTTTGTTCTCTGCTCTATCTGAGAAAGCAAGAGACAATCAAATTATCGGATTAGAGGAATATAAGGCTACTAAGCCAAGAACAAAAGATTTTGAAGCAATGATTAAGAAGCTTCCAATTAAGAGAAATGTTTTAATAGTACTTCCAGAAAAGAATGCCGTTATTGAGAAGTCAGCAGCAAATTTATCAAACGTCAAAATTATTACAGCAGGATATGTAAATATCAGAGACCTGCGTGATTATAGAATTGTTATGATCCTTAAGGATGCATTAACAAAGATGCAAGAGACGTTCCTAACCAAGAAAAAATAATGCAAGGAATATCACCAATCATTAAGTCTATTACAACTGAAAAGAGTTCATTAGCTCAAGCTAATAAGCACTATACTTTCTTGGTAAGATTAGACGCTAATAAAGTAGCGATCAAGAGAGCTATAAAGGAAACTTATGGAGTTGATGCAGCTAGAGTGCAGGTTTCAATCTTGCCAAAGAAAGTCAGATTTATTGGAGGAAAAGGGAAAGTTTTTACAAAGAGAGGCAAGATTAAGAAAGCTACAGTCACAATTAAAGAAGGAAAAACTATTGATCCAAATAAATTCAAAGATTCTAAGAAAAAATAATGACATTAAAAAAGTTTAGACCAACAACGCCAGGAGTTCGTCACATGAGTGTATCTTCGTTCGAAGAGATCACTACATCGACTCCAGAAAAAAGCTTACTTGTAAGTTTGAAAAGGCATGCTGGCAGAAATAACATGGGTCGCATTACTTCTAGACACAGAGGTAGTGGAGAAAAAAGATTCTACAGAATAATGGATTTTAATAGAGTAGATAAGTTAGGAATTGAGGGCACGGTAAAAACTATTGAATACGATCCATACCGCACAGCAAGAATTATGTTAGTACAATATAAAGACGGAGAAAAAAGATATCACTTGGCTCCAGATGGAATCAAGGTTGGAGAAGTTCTTTTGACAACAGAGAAGGGTAAAGTGAAGGTTGGAAACAGGATGATGATCAAAAACATTCCAGTTGGATACAGCATTTATGAGGTAGAGTTACGCAAAGGAAAAGGCGGACAATTGGGAAGAAGCGCTGGATCAAGCATCAAATTAGTCTCTCTTGAAACTCCGAAAGCTCAAATTCAGATGCCATCAGGAGAAGTAAGACTAGTTGAAAAAACCAACTACGCAACTATTGGAATCGTCGGAAACTTAGATCATAGCAATATTAAAGTAGGTAAAGCCGGCCGCAAAAGACATATGGGCTGGAGACCTAAAGTAAGAGGTAAAGTTATGAATCCGGTTGATCATCCACATGGAGGTGGAGAGGGTAAAAACCCAATTGGTTTGAAACATCCAAAGACTCCATGGGGTATGCCAACATTAGGATACAAAACAAGACGCAGGAAGTACACGAACAACATGATTATCAAGGATAGACGTAAGAAAGCTTTATAATAATAATTAACTCTTAATCTCACAACAATGGGAAGAAGCTCGAAAAAAGGACCATTCATAGACGAGAGACTAATGAAAAAAGTAGTACGATTGATTGAGAGTGGAGATAAGAGACCGATCAAGACTTGGTCAAGAGCTTGCGTTGTCACTCCTGAATTCGTAGGACAAACGTTCGCGGTTCACAATGGAAAAGAATTTATCCCTGTATTCGTAAGTGAAAACATGGTTGGACATAAACTTGGAGAATTCTCTCCAACAAGAAAATTCAGAGGACACGGAGGTAAATTAGCAAAAATGACTGGTCCTGGATCAGTAGCAAAAGCATAAATTGATTAAAAAAACATGAAAGCAATCTTAAGACATCTCAGAGTATCACCAATGAAAGCTAATCTTGTAGCAGCCATTGTAAGAGGCAAAAAAGCTGTAGACGCTGTTGACACCCTAAGGTTTACTCCAAAGAAAACGGCTCGACCATTAATGAAGTTGATCGAATCAGCAATTGCTAACGCCGAAAACAATTTCAAGCAAGACAAGCAAGACTTATATATTCAGGAAATCATTGTAACAAAAGGAGTTACCTATAAGAGAAGTATGCCGGTATCAAAAGGAAGAGCAAATCCTATTCTGAAAAGAACCGCTCATCTAACTGTAAAGCTAGGCTTAAAAAAGCCTGACACTAAAGTTGAGGCTGAAACGAAACCGGAAACAACCGAAAAAGTTAAAAAAGAGACAAAGAAAGTTGCAAAAAAAACATCAACTAAGAAATCTAAATAATTAATTACTAATCGCGATAACACCCCATGGGAAATAAAGTAAATCCAAAAGTAATTAGGCTCGGGATCACAAGAGAATGGGATTCAAAATGGTATGCCTCAAAAGTAAACTACGTAAAATTGTTTCATCAGGATATAGCGATCGAGAAATTAATCAAAGAGAAAGTTGAAACAGAGGGATTATCTAGATTGGAAATTTTAAGAGTTCAAGGAAAAGTTATTCTCAATATTCACACTTCAAAGCCTGGGTTGATTATCGGAAGAGGTGGAGATTCTATTGAGAAATTAAAAGACCTATTAACAAAGAAATTCAAAGAAACTTTTGCAATCAATATCAAGGAAGTAAAAAAACCAATGCTTGACGCTAATATCGTCGCAGAAAGCATCGCAAGACA
>JBAYNL010000108.1:0-3973 GCA_041678805.1 Candidatus Altimarinota bacterium
CTTTTATTCCACAGTTCTCAAGTCCGGATTTAACGGTATTTACTCTTTGAATTAAAGTTTTCTTTAAATGGTTAAAGTTATCCAGTCTTTTTTTGATATCAGAGAAACTATCTTTTGGTGCTAGTCTCTGGAAAAATCCTTGAACGACTGTTGTTGTTCCTGGAGTTGTTCCTGGATCGTATGGTACGACCACGTAAAATTCTTTATCCATAATGTCGGCGTAATCTACCAGTTTTTTAATGTACTCTGCGTATTCATAGGTTTGTTCCTGAAGTAGGGGATTTTTTTGTTTATCTCCTAATTCTTTAACTTGTTTTAAATAATTATCTATGTCTAGTTTCTTTGATCTAACGACAATTTGGACAGGGAATTCTAATGAATTTAAAAATCCTTGGTAACCGTAGATAATGGAATTTTGTTCCATTTCAGATTTTAGATTGAAATTGATACTCGATGTTCTTAAAACGGCTCTCATTCCTCCGTTTTTTAGGACAAGTACGTCATCACGAATTTCTCCAAAACGTAAATGAGTTTGGGTACTGGTTAGGGGATTGTCTCTGTTTTTCTTTGCTGGTGCGATTAAGTCTAATAGTCCCATATTATTGTTTTGTTGGTAAATTTTTCATTTTTTCGGATAATTCTTTTTCGGCGTTTTTGCCGTAACTGTCTACGATATCAACTAGTTCATTTAAGCTTTTCTTGGGCTTTCCCAACTCGTTTGATTGGGAAACAGTAGTTTGTTTTTGTTTCACTATTTCAAAAGGGGAGATAAAAGGAATTCCTGTTCCTTGTGTCCATACTCTCTTTTTTGGCAATAAAGTGAATTCAACTAAGTACATTAAGTAATAACCAAATGATAAATTGTGAATTTTTAAGAAAGCAATTGCAAGAGTCAATCCTCCTACTATTGCGACAGGGGGAAGCCAAATCTCCATAAAATATGTTTTGGCGAGGCTAACATAGATGGCATAGGCTAGTCCTCCTCCTAATCCAAGGATTCCCAATTGTTTCAGGGTTATAGGGCCTATAATTGTATCTTCTCTTTGTACGTCCTGTGGGACTTTGAACTGCATATGCTTTTATGTTTATTTTTATCTCAATATTCTAGCATTTAATTGACCTTTTATCAACGACAATTTTTCTGGTAGAATACTGCCGCTTAAAAAAAAGAACCAATTTTATGAAACAGGACAACATTAGAAATTTTTGTATTATTGCCCATATAGACCATGGGAAGTCCACTTTGGCCGATAGATTCTTGGAAGTAACTGGAACTATTTCAAAAAGGGACATGAAGCATGGTCAAATGCTGGATATGATGGATTTGGAGCAGGAACGCGGTATTACGATCAAATTGCAACCTGTTCGCATGAATTGGGAGTATGAAGGACAGTCTTATATTTTGAATTTGATTGATACTCCGGGACACGTGGATTTCTCTTATGAAGTTTCCAGAAGTTTGGCGGCCTGTGAAGGAGCTATTTTGGTAATTGATGCAACTCAGGGAATTGAGGCTCAAACATTGGCAAATTGTTATATGGCAATAGAGCATAACTTGGAGATTATCCCTGTTTTAAATAAGATTGATTTGCCTTCTGCTGATGTTGAAAAGAGAGCTCAGGAAATAGAAGATGCGCTTGGGATTCCAAAAGAGGAGGTAATTTGTGTTTCAGCGAAAGAAGGAACAAATGTGGCAAAAGTATTGGAAAGAGTTATTCAGAAAGTGCCGATGCCGGATGGAGGAAGGGATAATGATGAGTTAAAAGCGCTGATTTTTGATTCAGTTTATGACTCCTATAGAGGAGTTGTGACTTATGTGAGACTGTTTTCTGGTTCTGTAAAAAAAGGGGATAAAGTCTATTCTTTGAGGAATCAGAAAGAAATTGACGTGCTTGAAGTCGGCTATTTTAAGCCAAAATATGAAACTTCTGAAATTTTACATTCTGGAGAGGTAGGATATATCGTGACTGGTTTGAAAAGTGTGCGAGAAGCGAGAGTGGGAGATACTATTTGGCAATCTTTGGAAAGTGGGATTGAATTAGAGAAAGCAGTTGCTCTCCCTGGTTATCATGTGGTGAAACCATTCGTTTTTGCAGGGATTTTCTGTACGGAGACTGAAGATTATAATTTGCTTAGAGAAGCCTTGGAAAAGTTAAAAATGAATGATAGTGCGATTTCTTTTCAGCCTGAGAATTCGACTGCTTTGGGATATGGTTTTAGATGTGGATTTTTAGGGCTTTTGCATATGGATATAGTGCAAGAAAGATTGGAAAGGGAATATGATCTTGATTTGATTATGACAGCTCCTTCTGTTTCATATGAAATAGTGATGCAGGATGGGGAAAGTATTGTTATTTCCAGTGCGTCAGAAATGCCAGATCCTTCTAAAATCAATGCACTTAAGGAACCGTGGGTAAAAATAGAAATTTTAACTCCAAAGGATTATATTGGAAATATTATGACTCTTTGTTCTGAAAAAAGGGGTATTTATAAGAACATGAATTATCTTGATTTGAATAAGGTGATTATAGTTTTTGAAATGCCTTTAGCTTCGATTATCGTGGATTTTTATGATCAATTAAAAAGTTTGACTTCGGGATATGCTTCGATGAATTATGAATATTTGGAATATAGAGAAGAAAATTTGGTTAAATTAGATGTGGTGATTGCAAATGAGAAAGTGGATGCCTTAGCCCTTATTGTTCATCGTGACGAAGCTTATTATGTGGGGCAGTCTTTGACTAAGAGATTGAAGGAGTTGATTCCTAAGGCTCAATTTGTGATCCCAATTCAGGCTGCTGTTGGAGCGAAAATTATTGCGCGTGAAACTATTCCAGCTTTTAGAAAAGATGTGACGGGAGGGTTATATGGAGGTGATTATTCTAGAAAGAGAAAACTTTTGGAGAAGCAGAAGAAAGGTAAAAAGCGCATGAAGATGATGGGAAAGGTGGCTTTGCCTCAAGAGGCGTTCTTGGCAATTTTGAAGAAGTAATTTTGAGGCTTTAATTCAGGTTTTTATTGTCGTTTCTCATAAACGGTCTTAATCGGTGAGTTTTTGTAGAATGTCAGGAAAAGGATTTGACACAGTCCTCTACAGATGAGAAAATCCACACACTCTTTCTATATAAATTTCATTAACAAAACCCTCTATGAAAAAAATATTTAGTCTTGTATTGGTGGCTATGTTCGCAAGTACAATTTTTATAAATATACCTGTGTCAGCCTACGAAGTTCTTGGAGATAATCTCGTTATAAATGGGGATATGTCTTCAACTACATCATGGATAAATTATGGTACCCCAAAAACAAAAGAAATAGTTAACGGAGAAATGCATGTTACAACAAGAGTTGGCGTAAGATCGGGCATTCAACAAACAAAGATTCCTGTTGAAGCAGGACAAAAATACAGACTCTCTCTCTACGCACGAGTACCAAGTGGATGGACAAAAGTTATTTTAGGAAATAATAAATCAAATTGGGACTTTGATCCCACCTACACAAACTCGCTTCTACAAGCGCCAATATATGGAAATGGAGCTATTTATACTAGAGACTTTACTGCCCCTGTAAGTAGAGATTTTCGTTTGGTATTTATAACAAACAAAGAATTTTACGTTGATAATATACAAATCCAAAAAGTTACAGAAATAGCAGATCCAATTCTTCCAGTAGATACCACGGATCCATCTCTATCGGCATTTCGATCTGACGGAGATTATGATGGCAACGAAGATCACACTCAACCAACAAGACCAGATCCACTAGGATTTAGTGGGGCATGTCAAACCTCTCCAGATATATGGGAATCAGCAGATTTCATATATGCAATAGATCAAATTAACGACGTAATCGGAAAATTAAACCAATATGAGAATGCAAATTTAGACCCAGCAAATTTTAGATCAATGTATAAAACTCTATGTCTCGACAATGATATGGACGGCGACCAAGTTTATCGCCAAGGGCCATATTA
>JBAYNL010000109.1:0-3930 GCA_041678805.1 Candidatus Altimarinota bacterium
AGTCAGAAGATTTTTACTAGTGCTTCTAAGAAGGAGATTGAAGCCTTAAGGGCTAAATTACTTAAGGATTTGCCAAGTGAGAAAGTTATGAAAAAGCAGGTTGAGAACGAAATTCGTAAAGAAATAAAGTATTTAAGAGGGAAAGCTATGAGTTTAATAAGGCCTCCTTATAACACGATGAGCTTTTTCGAGATGGCTAATTTGCTTAGAAAAATCCGTGAGCTTAAGGGTATTTTATACTCTTTATTGAAAATTTCTTTAGAAAGACTAAAAACTCTTTGGTTGCGTTTTGTTCATGGCATCATGTAATTGTATTTTTTCGTTTTCAAACATGACTTTAGATAAGGACAAGAAAGGGCTGATTGGAAAAATAAACAAGCTGAAGAAGGTTAAAAATGCTGTTGTTCTTGTTCACAATTATCAGAGATCCGAAATATATGAAGTCGCTGATTTTATAGGTGATTCCTTGGAATTATGTAAAAAAGCGGCGGAAACCGATGCTAAAATTATTCTTTTTTGTGGGGTGAATTTCATGGCTGAGAGTGCGGCCATTTTGAACCCTGAAAAGAAAGTGATTCTCCCCTATCTGGATGCTGGGTGTGCTATGGCTGATATGGTGAATGTTAGGGATTTACGATTGTTCAAGAAAAAATATCCTAAGGCAAAAGTGGTTTGTTATATAAACTCTAGTGCTGAAGTAAAAGCAGAGTCTGATGTTTGCTGCACTTCTTCTAATGCTGTAAAAGTGGTTAAGGCCTTGAAGGAAAGAGAAATTATTTTTGTGCCTGATAAAAATTTGGCTGATTATGTTCAGAAACAAGCTCCTGAAAAGAAGATTATTCCGTGGCAAGGATTTTGCCCTGTACATCATAGTTTGACTAAAGAGTATATTTTAGATGTAAAAAAAACTTATCCCAATGCTGAAATCTTGGCTCATCCGGAATGTCGTCCAGAAGTTTTGGAGTTGGCGGATCACGTTGCTTCTACTAGTGGGATGATTTGGTGTGCTAGGAATTCAAAAGCGAAAGAATTTTTTGTTTTGACTGAATGTGGAATGACTGAGAGGCTCAGTCGTGAGTTGCCTGATAAAAAATTCTACGGACTTTGTAATATGTGCTTTGACATGAAGAAAAATACTTTACCAGCGATCTTGCAATGCCTAGAGGATGAGAAGCCTGTAATGCGGGTTGATAAAAAAGTCGCTTTGAAAGCCAAGAAGGCTTTTGATAGAATGTTCGAGGCAGCTTAAAAAAGCCAATATGGATCGACATGCTTTAGCACAACTCACTCACAGGGCAGCCAACTTTCTGACGTTGGATAATAATGTTTATAAACAATGGGTTTTTAGATATACATTTTTGGAATTGGAAAAAGATTTGGGAGTGAATGGCGATATAACTACTGCGGCTATTTTCCCTGAATTGAAAGAAGTGAAAGCTAAAGTTATCGCTAAGGAAAATGGTGTATTGGCTGGAGCTGAAGAAATTAAATATTTCTTGGTGGATGCTGATGATAATTTTAGACCGAGAGTTAGTGGTAAATTCTCTGTAGATTTAAAGAAAAAAGATGGAGATGTGATTAATAAAGGGGATGTGATTATGGAGCTATCTGCGGAGGTTCATGATTTATTAGCTGTGGAAAGAGTGATGTTGAATTTATTAATGAGGATGAGTGGAATAGCGACGAAGACTCGAAGGATTGTAGAGAAAGTTGCGGAATATGGAACTTTAATTGTGCCAACAAGAAAAACTCTTTGGGGACTATTGGATAAGAAAAGCGTAGTGATTGGAGGTGGCGGTACTCATAGATTAAATTTGAGTGATGCGATTTTGGTAAAAGATACTCATTTAGATTTGATGGAGAGAGATGTTTATCGAGTCCTGAAAACCTTGAGTGAAAACAAACCTGACTGTAGGTTTATAGAGGTGGAAACTGAAAGTATGGAGGAAGCGGTTGTTGCTGCCAAATTTCTAAGTATGGATCTTTCTACTTACAAATTGAGCACAATTGGGGCGATTATGTTCGATAATTCTAAACCTGCCGATATAAAGGTGACGATGGATCAGCTCAAGAAAGAAGGATTATATGAAAAACTACTATTTGAGGCCTCTGGTGGAATTAATGAAATGAATGTTGCTGAATATGCTGCTACCGGGGTTGATATTATTTCGATGGGTGAATTGACTAATGGGGTTGCGAGTTTGGATATGAGTATGAAGATTATGGGATGATCCGACCGCTGTTAAATGTTTAGTAGTCCATTGTTTTCTTTTAGCCAATGTTCTCTTTTTTTGTAATCAGGGATAGTGTTTTTTACTGTTTCCCAAAATCTTCTAGAGTGATTTAAGTGATGAAGATGTGATAATTCGTGGACTATTACATAATCAATAATTTCGATAGGAGTCATTACTAATCTCCAACTAAAATTAAGTTTTCCACTCGCGGTACAAGATCCCCAGCGTTTCATGGCGTGAGATATTTTTATGCTTTTCGGAGAACAATTCATTATCTCGGAATAGATTTTGCATCTGTCCCCTATTATTTTTAAAGCTTCTGATTTGTACCATTTTTTGAGGGCGTCTTTGTGGTGGGGCCAAACCGTAGTAGAGATAATTAATTCGTCTTTTAGTTGTACTGGAATTTTGGTTGGAGCTATTCGTAATTGATAGCTTTTGCCTAAATACAAGAAATCTTCGCCGTTTTCATATTCTTTTATTTTAGCTTTTGGCCTGGACTTAATTTCTGTAATTTTTTTATTGATCCAATTCTTTTTCTCAACAATAAACTGCTCAATATATCTCATTGGTGTTAAAAGTGGTGCTTTTACCACTAAAGTAGCTTCTTGAGTTATACTTAAGCAGATTGTGCGACGACGAGACCGAATTAGTTTATAGGTTTTTGCTGAGTCCATTTTTTATTAATGATTTGTTATTTTTGACAGCTAGTTCTGTTTCCATCAAGATCATAATCCATTTTTAACCAACTGAATTTCATCTCATTAGCCTGGTCGCAAAATTCGCTTGTATCTAATTCATATTCGACTCCAAAGACGGCCTTATTTGCTTTTATAAAAGGGTTTAGGTTGTCACACTCTTCGTATTCGAAGCATTGTTCGTTAATTGCGAAATCAAAATAAGTAACAACATCATTTATTTGTTCCAATCCATTTTTTAAACCAACTGATAAATTCCTTTTATGGGCTTCATTTGCAATCCATTTGCTGTATGCAATTTGATCTTTGTAAGAAATGTCGAATCCACTGTCATTATTGTTCCCATCCATATTGTCAGGTTCTACTCCGTCGCATTTTTTCTCAACAGCTAGGTCTAATCGCTTTTCCATAATTGGAGCTAATAAATCTATTTTTGAAACATCCAGCCATTTTTCGTCTTCCCATCCTTCGAGAGGATTCCCTAAAACTTCTTCGGGAAAATCTTCAGCGTCATTACGAAATTCCTCGTAGGATCCGGCTGAAAAATAACAAATAACTTTTTTATTTTGAGAATGTAATTTATCGATTGTTTTTTGTGGAGTCTCTTCAAGGTCGATATCGTACATATCAACATTGTAAGCGGTGTTGATATCTCCTGTTAATTGCCATTGCCAAGTTGTTTTTGGGGTTGGCTTCCACCAGCTTTCAGACAGCGGCTCTTCTTCTGAGGATGAAGTTAGCGTATCGTTTTGGTAAACCATCGATTCTTTGTCCGTAATGTTTTCAACTAATCTCCAAATTAATTCCACCATTTCTCCTCTAGTGATCTGCTCGTTTATCTTTGAGATTGTAATTGGAATTGCCTTGTTGTCAGATAGAGTCTGCATGTATGGTTCATACCAAATATTTGGACTCCTTGGTGATTCATAATCTAATGACTCAATTATAATTTTTCCTCCTTGAGCCAGAGTTATATTATCTTTTGGGCGAAATGATCC